>PWVP01000164.1 GCA_003561815.1 Campylobacterota bacterium
CAAGCGCTGCGGCACTTACGGTCTTTTTAATGACCGGTTGGTGACCCACTGCGTTTGGTAGGGCGGAATTATAGCGGGGGGGTTCTTAATTGTCAAGCCTCTTTTGGCCCAGGGCTCGCTTTTTTACGATTTTATCGTCAGCCAGAGGCCTGAGAGCATCGCAAGCACTGAAGCGGCATACGCCAGCGCCACCTCTTTTGGCATCGAAGCGCCGATGGCGCGCCCCATTTGAGCCGAGAGGCTCTGCGCCTCCTGATAGCCCCAAAACCCGATCGCCACGGCCGCGGCCATCAGACCCAGCCCGGCTATCTGTCTCTTCTTCATGGCGCCCTCCTTGCTCTTGTAGGCAGCAATGAGTCTGCACCAGATAGGCTGATAGGCGGCTTACTTGTGGCGACTAAATAGCTCTTCGGCCCACTCGCAGATGCGTCCTCTAATCGACTTACGGAGCGTGATAGCGCCGATGCGCACCATCGACTGCCCCTTTCGGGTCTGATTAAGCAGAAACGAGAGGGCGTTGTTCAGCTTAGAGAGGTAGACACTATCGACCTGATTGATATCGCCAATCACGACCACCTTGGAGTTGTCGGTCACGCGGGTTAAAACCAGCTGCATCGCCGAAAGCGAGAAGTTCTGCGCCTCATCGATAATCACTACGCTCCGATCGAGGTTGGATCCACGCAGGTTGCCGATATAGGGAAAGGCGATATTGTACTGCTTGACAAACTCCGCAATCTTCTGCTCGACCCGATCGCCATCGCTCTCCGTGCGGTGGCTCTTTTTAAGCTGCGCGCGGGCAAAGGTGTCCAGCGCGTCATAGATAGGCGTGTAGTAGCCGCCGAGCTTCGCCTCCATATCCCCCTTTTTAAACCCCACATAGGCGTCGCGATCGACACTGTCAATCGGGTTGCGGATATAGACAATCTTCTCAAAGCTGTTTTTGGGGTGATCGATGAGCTTCATCGCCATCGCCACCGCCAGTGCGGTTTTGCCGCTTCCTGAGGGTGAGGAGCTGAGTACGATATCCACCATCGGATGCAAGATCAGGTTGGCGTAAAAGAGCTGCTCCTTGTTGCGCGGGGGGAGTTTGCACTCGCGCAGCCGCTCCTCCTCAAGCACCTCGATGCGGCCATTAATCACCTGAGCAAGCACCGTGTGATCGGAGTGGCGCATCTTAAAGACCAGATTCGCCTCATACGGCTCGATATCGACCCCCAGATCCGCTTTAAGCGCCTCTACACTGAGAAGATGGAGCTTAGGGAGGTACTCATAGGTGATCTCAATCTCACGGACAAACTCCAGCTGAATATCATCCCGATCGGCCACCTCGACCGAGTGGGCTTTGAGGCCTTTGGCGATTGCGTAGGTGCGAAAGGCGACATCATTAGAGACCACCACCAACTCCTGGTAGTGCTCTTTGGCCCAAAGAGCCGTCTCGATAATGCGGCGATCGTTGACCACATTCTGGTAGTTATTGGCAAAGCTTTCACGGTAGCGATCCTGCGCGATCAGCTCGATCGCCACATCGTTGTGGCGCATGCGGGTGATGGTGTGGTTCTCGTAGTTCTCTACCCCCTCCACCTGCGCATCTTTTAGGAAGTTATTAAACTGGCGCGCCATGTAGCCCACCGAACCGGGGGTGGTTTTCAGGTGATCAGACTCGCTGAGCACCACATCGGTCAGCACAATCAGGTTCTGCCCCTCCTGGCTGAGCGATCGGATATTCTCCACCGAGTCAATCACCACCGATGTATCAAGCAGATAGGTCACAACAGAGCTTTCGTATGAAGTTCTCAAAACGCGCCAATGAGGGCAGGCGCACCCGCTCCCGATCGGTGTGTGGCTCGCCGATACTTGGCCCCACGGAGATCATCTCCATGTGGGGAAGCTTTTCAGACAGCACACCACACTCCAATCCCGCATGGATCACCTCTGTTCGCGGCTCAATCTGACAAGCGCGCATAGCCGCCCGGGCATAATCGGCCAGCTGGCTATCGGTCGGAGGCCAAGGGGGGTAGCGATCGTGGCGCCGGGTGGCCGCTCCTGCCCACCGGCCAAACGCCTCTAGCCGGTTGGCGCTCTCCTGGAGCAGATCGGTTCGGTTGGCCCGCAGGGAGAGATCAACCTGCAGCCGATCGGTCGAACTCTCGATGAGGGCAAGATTGCAGCTGTGGCTGACCACCCCACAGGCCTCATCCCACCCTAGCACCCCGTGAGGAAGCTGAAGCAGCCGATCGAGCAGCTGCCGGCTCTGCACAATGGGTGCCAAAGGGTGTGCCTCAAGAGGCTGCACCGCAAAAGCCGCCGATGCAGGGGGTGAGATAGAAGTAGCGATCACCGCCTCGGCATAGCGGGCAATCGCGTTGCGCCGCTCACCCCCTGTCAGGGCCACTATCTGGCCGTCACTGCCCAGCCGGTAAAGGTGGTGAAGCAGCTGCACAATCGCGCTGGGGCGATCGCGATGGATATCGATCCCGCTATGTCCACCCATAAAGCCCTGAGTGGTGATTAAAAAGAGTGCTTTTTCAGGCGGGCAGGCCTCCCGTACGACTGGGATCTGAAGCTGCCAATCTTCACCGCCGGCACAGCCGATGGTTAAAGCCCCCTCCTCTTCGCTATCAAGATTGATCAGCCAAGGAGCCTTAGGGCGCAGCTCAAGCGCTTTGGCCCCCAGCAGACCGATCTCCTCATCGTTGGTGAAGAGATACTCACCGGCCACCTTCTCTTCGATAAGCTTCATCATCAGTGCGACGCCGATACCGTTATCGGCCCCCAAGGTGCCGTTAGCCGCCATCAGCCACTCGCCCTGCTCTTTTAACACCGGCGGCTGATCGCCCAGGCAGACCATGTCGTAGTGCGCCTGCAGGCAGAAGTGCGGCTGGCCGATGGTTGCGAGCAGATTGCCCGCCCTATCGATCGCGACATCGGCGCCCCATCGGGTACAGAACTCCTCTAAAAACGCCAGTGCTGCACCGCTTTGGCCGCTGCAGCGCGGAACCTGACTAAGCTGCCTGAACTGCTCCATCATGCCGCCACACCCTGCGCAAAAAAGGCCGCGATCTGCACACGCGCCTCATCGGGGTTGTCGATGCGGTTGATCCGATCGCGAAAAGCGGTTGCGCCATGAAAGCCTTTGGTGTAGCGGTGCAGATGCTTGCGAAAGATCGCCACCCCCCGCTGGCCATGAAAGTGGAGCATATTGTCAAAGTGCTCCAAAATCACTGAAAAGCGAAGTGCGTCGCTCAGATCCGCCTCACCCCTTTTAAGCTGCTCAAAGATCCAGGGCGCACCCATCGCCCCACGGCCAATCATCACCCCATCGGCACCCGTATGCGCCAGAACCCACTGCGCCTTTTCGTAGGAGTCGATATCACCATTGGCCACCACGGGGATTTTGAGCGCCGCCTTGATCTCACCGATCGCATCGTAGTTAACCGGCGCGCTAAAGCCCCCTGAACGGGTGCGGCCATGCACGGTGATAAAGTCCGCCCCCGCCGCTTCGCAGGTTTTAGCCAGCTCGATGCCGTTGAGCTCATTAAACCCGAGCCGGATTTTGACACTGGTTAGCGGTTTTTGGGACCTCTTTTTGATCGTCTCGACCAACCGACCCAAAAGCGCAGGGGTTTGCAGCAGACAGCTGCCCCCGCCGCTTCGCACCACTTTGGGTGCAGGGCAACCGGCGTTGAGGTCGATGATATCGATCCCCTCTTCGTCGTTTAAAATCGCCACCGCTTGGGCGATCGTCTCTGTGTTGGAACCGGCCAGCTGCACCGAGTAGGGATCCTCTAAAGGGCTCTTTTCATAGAGCCGCAGACTGCGCGAGGGGTTGTGAACCAGTGCGTTGGCGCTAACCATCTCGCTAACCGTCAGATCGGCCCCAAAGCGCTTAACCGTCTGGCGAAAGGGGCGATCGGTCCAGCCCGCCAGCGGTGCGAGCAGAAAGCGCGGCTGCGAGAAGTCAAAGCCCATCTTAGGCGATCATCTCATCCAGATTGGGGGTTAGCCCGGCATTTTTCAAGGCGAAGTAGTCGCGAAAGAGGGAGAACTCCTCCTCGCTGGTCCCCTCAAGCATATCGCGCACCTCATCGTGGCGCTCCAGCTCGATGTTGAGATAGAGCCACGCACTGGCCGCCCGCTCATCCTGGCGGCGCAACTGAAAGAAGATCTCAAGCAGCCGATCAGGCTGAATGGCGGTTTTAAGCTCTTTGGCCAGCAGCAAGTAGTCGCGCTCAGCAAACTCGGCGCGCTGACAGATCCCCTCAATCTCTTCGATCTCAAACGAGAGCGGATTTTGGGTATCACCCATGCGCCCTAGCAGCACAGTGGCCGCCTGGGGGGTCAGGGGGTGCTCGCTTTTGAGGATGCGCCGCTTATCGCCAAAGGCGGCATAGAGTTTAAGCGCCTCTTTAGAGAGGGGGCTTGGCTCTTTGCACTCGCGCAGCACCTCTTCGCTCGCCTTCGGATCGGCAGCCATGCGGTTAAACTGGTTTTGAACCCAGATAGGACTCTCGCTGCTTGGGCGGATCTTATCGAAGGTGGCCACTTCGCCCTGCTCCACCTGCTCGATCGCCTCCAGCAGCCCATCGAGCTCTGGATCCTTTGTTTTGATGCCCTGCTGCTTAAGCACGATCTGCGCATGGCTCAAAACCGCGCTGAGCGCCTGAAGCTCGGGGTGCTTGAGTTTGACATCGCTCTTTTGACCCAGAAGCGCGTGGCCGATCAGCTTTTTAAGCGCTTTGAGATCGCGACTAAGTGCGCGGCGACGCAGAGCGCCCAGGGCGGTATAGAAGCTCATGTGCGCCAGCGAGGTGAGAAATACCAGCGCCGCAGGCAATATCAGCCAGATCGCAATCGGGAGCGTGTAGCTGCTCTGGGCAACCGTGAGGGTGTATTCGCCGCCAATCTCCACATGGACATAGGCCCCCATCACCACCAGCAGCAAGAGTGTCATTAAGATATAGAGCCGGAGTTTCATGAAGCGATCCTTCTGCGCATTTTGGGGTGTATCATAACCAATTTTATTTGTGATATGGGTGATTGTGAGCGATCGTCAACCCCCGATAGATCTGCTCTAAAAGCACCAGTCGCGCCAGATCGTGCGAGAGGGTGAGCGGTGAAAGCGAGAGTGCCATCTGACACCGCGCCACAAACGCCGGCTCCAGACCATAGGCGCCCCCGATAAAAAAGCGCACCGATTGATCGGCAATCAGCGCAGAGAAGCGGTGGCTATCCATCGACCGGCCCCGCTCATCCAGCGCGATATTGACCCCCTCTTTCAGATGGGGCAGCAGCGTCTTGGTGTAGCTCTCTCGGGCCGCTTGAGCCCCCTGCTTCTGAGCAGCGATCACCGATTTGGGCATCAGCGCCACCACCTCGATACGACCAAAACCGCCGATCTGTTTGCAGTAGTGCTGCTGCAGCGTCCGCACCTCAGCGCTGGCGGGCTTGCCGATATAGTAGAGGGTGGCGTTCACCGATCCAGATGGCGGGTGGTCAGCCGCAGCAGATCGCCAAGCGTCTTAGCCAGACTCTCCCGATCGACCACCATGTCGATCAGGCCGTGTTCAAGCAGAAACTCCGCACTCTGAAACCCTTCGGGCAGATCCGCGCCGATGGTCTGCTTGATCACCCGCGCGCCGGCAAAGCCGATCATCGCACCCGGCTCGGCGATAATGATATCCCCTAAAAAGGCGAAGCTTGCCGACACACCCCCAAAGGTGGGATCGGTCAGCACCGAGATGTAGGGCAGGCGATAATCGCTCAGTCGCTTGAGTGCGGCGCTGGTTTTGGCCATCTGCATGAGGCTGAAGGTGGACTCCTGCATCCGCGCGCCGCCGCTGGCTGAGAGGATGATCACCCCCTCTTTGCGCTCAATCGCGCGGTTAACGGCGCGGACAATCTTCTCCCCCTCAACCGATCCGAGCGATCCCCCCATAAAGGAGAAGTCAAAGACCACCAGCTGTGCCGGTTCGCCGCCGATGGTGCAGCTACCCGAGAGTACCGCCGAGTGGCGGCCGCTTTTGCTATGCGCCTCCTCAAGCCGCTGCTGATAGCTCTTTTTATCGACAAAGTGGAGCGGATCGGTCGCCTTAAGCGCCATGTCGTGCTCGACAAAGCTGTCGCGATCGGCGATCTGCTCAATCCGATCGATCGCCTTGATACGCATATGCAGGCCGCACTTCGGGCAGACATACTGCTTGGCCGCCACCTCTTTATAGTACATAATCGCCTGGCACTTTTTGCACTTGATCCAGTGGCTGGGAGCCTCTTTTGGATCCGGTCGCTCCCGTTTTACGCGCCTAAAGAGGTCGCCAAGATTCATCACTACCCTTTAATCAGAAGTTCTTTTATCGCCTCAAAAGTGTGCTTCTGGCGGCTGATCAGCACCGCATCCTCCCGTACAAAGGTGTACAGATCGTCACACAGGTGCAATCCGGCGATTATATCATACTCGCGAAAGAGGCCCAAAAAGAGCACAAAGTGAACCGAGTGGCCGTAGGCCAGCGAAAGGGCCACCGCCCCGGGGCTACGAAACTTCATCCCCAGAGCGCTTAGCCCCGCTACCATCTGCGGATAGGCGTACGCCTTCTCAAAGAGGCCGATCGAGGGGTTCTCGGTGGTCACCAGCTCCTGACGCGTCGAAGAGAGCAGATTGGCCCGGTAGGCGCCTTGTGGGGTGCGCACGAAGTAGTCGCCATTGGCGAGGTTACAGACGATGGAGATAAAGGGGCGGCCCTCTTTTTTGAGACTCACCGAGGTGCCGTAATAGGGAAAGCCTGAGGCGATGTTGGAGCTTCCGTCGATGGGATCAATCACAATCTCATCGGCCCCCTCGCCGATCGGGCCGCACTCCTCCGAGTCGATCCGGCCAAAGGGTGCCAGATGCTCGATAAAAATCGCCTCCGCTTCCAGATCGATTTTTAGACTGCGATCGCCACCGGCTCCGATCCCGGCACCCCCCATCCGGGCGGGACGAAAAAAGCTCGCATCCGGGCGAGCCGCCAAAAGATAGAAAACCTGGCGATTGGCCGCTATCGCAGCCTGCTCAAAATCCATAAAAAAGCTTTCAGGGTTACGCCAGCAACCTCTCAATAATTCTCAAGGCCGCTATTTTACCATCTTTTGCTGCGGTGACCGCCAGATCGGCACCACGAACACAGTCGCCACCGGCGTAGACGCCCGGCAGCGTGCTCTGCTGGGCCGCATCGGTCTGCACCCCACCCCAGCGATTAAGCTTGACGCCACACTTCTCCAGCCACGCCATGGGCTGATGACTAAAGCCCAGCGCCAAAAGGGCAATGTCCGCTTTAATGCTCTGCTCGCTGCCCTTAATCTCCACCAGCTTGCCCCGCTTGCCATCCTCTTTGAGCTCCGTGCGGATCATCTTGATCCCGCTTAGGCGACCACCGGTTAGCTCAAACGCTTTAGGGGCGGCATGGAAAAGAAACTCACCCCCCTCCTCTTTGGCGTTGATAAACTCTTTTCGCGAGCCCGGCATCGCTGCTTCATTGCGGCGATAGGCACAGGTGACACTTCTTGCGCCCAGGCGCAGTGCGGTGCGTACGCAATCCATCGCGGTATCGCCACCGCCGATCACCACCACCCGCTTCTCCTCAAAGTCGAAGCGCTCATCGCGCTTCTGGCCAAAGATCCCCTTTTGGATCGCCGTTAAGAAGGTCATCGCATCATAGACCCCCTCTGCCTGCTCCCCCTCAAGCTCCAGCGCCGCCGCACGAGAGGCACCCACCCCCACAAAGACCGCATCAAAATCCTCTTTAAGCGCCTTGAACGCCTTCTCGGTTTCGATCGGATGGTTGAGGTGAAGCTTCATTCCAGCCGCCTGCAGCATCTCAAAGCGGCGCGCGACGACCGACTTGTCCAGCTTGAAGCCGGGGATGCCGTAGGTGAGAAGCCCGCCGGGGCGATCGGCCTGCTCAAACATCTCCACGGCGATCCCGGCGCGCATCAAAAAGGTCGCACACGAAAGCGAGGCCGGGCCGCTGCCGATAACCGCCACGCGTTTCTGGCTGTGTGGCGGCGGAAACGCTATGGCGTAGCCCGCCTCAAACCCATTTTCGGTAATGGCGGTCTCGATCGCACCGATGGTGATGGAGCCGTAGCCATCCTGGCCCAGGGTGCACGCCCCCTCACAGAGTCGATCCTGTGGACAGATGCGGCCCAAAATCTCCGGAAACGGGGAGCTCTCATTGGAGAGCTTAAACGCCAGCTCCGGATCACTCTGAGCAATCGCTTTGAGCCAGTGGGGGATGTAGTTGCTCAGCGGACAGCCGCACGCGGAGCAGTAGGGGTCGCCACACTGCACACACCGCTCAGCCTGCGTGCCCGCCTTTTGGGGATCAAAGATCCGATAAACCTCGCTGAAGTTTTTCAGTCGCGAGATCACATCTACTTTTTCGGGGGTGAGCCGGTCAACTTTAATAAAATTTTGCATGATTTTAACTCCTTATTGTCCGCTGCCAAGGGGCGCTAAAGCACGCTGGCATAGCCAGCGGCAGGTTAATCGGCTTCATAGGGGAAGGTCACCTTCATATCCTTAGGGCTCACCATCCAGAAATAGATCAGCTCCTGACGGAAGTTATCCAGTATCGCTTTGGCCTTCAGGCTACCGGTCTCGTGATAGAAGCTTTTAAGCATCTTTTTAAGGTACTGCTTCCCCTCATCCTCGTCGTAGGTGTCGATCCGAACCGCCCGAATCAGCTCCTGGTTCATCCGATCGATAAAGCGGCTGTGGCGATCGTAGACGAAGGCGACGCCGCCGGTCATCCCCGCACCGAAGTTCACCCCGGTCTCACCCAAAATCACCACCGCACCGCCGGTCATGTACTCACAGGCGTGATCGCCGGTACCCTCCACCACAGCCACCGCACCGGAGTTTCGCACCCCAAAGCGCTCACCCACCGTACCGGCCACATAGAGTTTGCCGCCGGTCGCACCATACAGGCAGGTGTTGCCCGCTGCCGAGAACTGCTCGCCCTGCACCGCCGGCACGATTGTGATGCGTCCGCCGTGCATCCCTTTGCCCACATAGTCGTTGGCCACGCCGCGCACCTCGAGATTCACCCCCGGTGCTAAAAATGCGCCCAGCGACTGTCCGGCCACCCCTTTTAGGCGCAGGGTGATGGTGCCCTCCGGCAGCCCCTTGTCGCCATAAAACTGAGCGATCTCGCCGCTAATGAGCGTGCCGACACTGCGGTTGATGTTGCGAATACTCCGCTCTTCGACTGTGCGCTCAGCGGGGTTTTTCAGGCTACCGTAGACCGACTTGAGAATCGCCTTCTCATAGGCGTTGTCATCGAAGGGGTCGTTGCTCTCGCGCCCCACCACATCGGGCCCTTCGATCAAACGGGTCAGGGCCGAGAAGTCAAACTTCGCCGCTTTGGGCGAGGCGCTAATGCTCAGCAGCTTCCGTTTGCCGATAATCTCCTCTAGCGATCGATACCCCATCGCCGCAAGCTGCTCGCGCACATCTTCAGCCACCAGCGTCAGGTAGTTAATCAGCCGATCGACGGTTCCCACATAGTGCTCGCGCAAAAAGGGATCTTGCGTCGCCACCCCCACCGTACAGCGGTTAAGGTGACAGACACGCAGCATTTTACACCCCAGTGTCGCCAGCATCGCAGTTCCGAAGCCATAGGACTCCGCCCCCAAGATGGCGGCTTTAATCACATCCAGGCCGATCTTGAGCCCCCCATCGGTCTGCAGCTCCACAAAGTCGCGCAGGTGGTTGGCTTTCAATGCATCGTGCGCTTCGGCCAGACCCAGCTCCCAAGGGCAGCCGGCGTTTCGGATGGAGCCTAGCGAAGCTGCCCCGGTTCCCCCGTCAGCCCCGGAGATGGTGATCTTGTCCGCATAGGCCTTGGCCACCCCGGCTGCGATGGTGCCCACCCCGGCCGAGGAGACCAGCTTGACACTGATGCGCGCTTTTGGATTGACCTGTTTAAGATCGAAGATCAGCTGGGCGAGATCCTCAATAGAGTAGATATCGTGGTGCGGCGGCGGGCTAATCAGCGTCACGCCCGGCACCGTAAAGCGAAGCTTGGCGATATAGGGCGAGACCTTATAGCCTGGCAGCTGGCCCCCCTCACCCGGCTTGGCCCCCTGAGCCAGTTTGATCTGGATCTCCTCGGCATTTCGCAGATAGGCGGGGGTCACCCCAAAGCGGCCGGAGGCGACCTGTTTGATGCGGCTCATCTTATCGGTACCAAAGCGGGCGGCATCCTCGCCCCCCTCACCGGAGTTGGACTTACCACCCAGACGGTTGAGCGCTTGAGCGATCGCCTCGTGCACCTCCTGGGAGACGGAGCCTACCGACATCGCCGCCGAGACGATTCGTCTAAAGATCGCCTCTTTAGGCTCCACCTCATCAATCGCGATCGGCTTGCGATCGCTTTTGATCACCAAAAAGTCGCGAATCATCCGCTCGCCGCGATTTTCCAGCAGCGCTTTAAAGGCTTCGTAATCCTCCTTTTTGCCACTGATGGAGAGCTGGTGGATAGCGTTGATCACCTTGGGCGAAAAGTCGTGGTACTCGCCCCCCTCGACATACTTGTGCAGGCCGCCAATCTCAAGGGGAAAGAGGCGGGCCACTTTACTGCTGTAGGCGTTTTGGTGTGCACGCTTGATGCGCTCATCGAGATCCTCAAAGCCCAGGCCGCCCAGATGGGGGTGCGCGCCCTCAAAGCACGCTTGAACC
>PWVP01000228.1 GCA_003561815.1 Campylobacterota bacterium
CCCTGGGAAACTGATCGGTGGGGCCGTCAGCTCTCCTTCCTGGTGGCCCCGTTTTGAAGAACTGCTGCGCACCCTCTTCCCCGGTATCCACATCCACATCGATGAGGAGACGATCCGGCAGCACCAGGAGTGGAAGCGCCAGAGAGCATTCGCCCGCAGGCTCGATGCAATGAAGGTTACGGATATCCCGGGGTATGAGGACGTGGTGTTTCGGGTGGAGGATCTGAAGCTGCCGTGGAATTCACGGCAATAGCTCTTTGTGGTTTAAATGCTTCCTTAGTTTTATCCAAATAAATCATCGATAAAATCCCACATATCATCAATAAATTTTTCTTCATCACCGATTTTCGAGTTGCGAAATTAGATAATACCAATGGAACATAATGTCAGCTTTTGATTTCAAAAAAGCCTGCTATACAAGGATTATTCGCCAATGCCAACCCTAAACCTGCTTCAAATCTTAGCATGTATGACGGTTATATACCTCGTACATGAGCAGTTAAAACACAACAAAGGAGTGATCGCCTTATCCACTTAACCTGATAAATGCCTAAAAATGGGGCGCATCTTATTATGCTTAAAAAAGAGCGGCCTTTCATTGCATATTATAACATTATGTATTGACATCGCTAACCGCCATATAGTATAATAAGAGCATGAGAGACGCCACGTATTTCACCCGCCCCAAAGCCAGCTGGCAGCGCCGTTACGAGGCGCTGAGAGCCTCCTTCGTGGAGCGGCTGCCCGACCGCATGGTCGCCGAGCGCTTCGGCTACAGCCCCGGCTATGTCAGCCTTTTGCGCCACCAGTTCCGTCACGGCAAGATTGACCTGGCCGAACCGTTCCCTGAAGGCCGGGCCGCTCGCTACAAGGTCAGCGCCGCGGCGCGACAGAAGATCATCACGCTGAGGCACAAGCGCCTCTCCGCCGGTGAAATCGCCGAGCTGTTAGCCGAAGACGGCCTGGATCTCTCTGTGCGGACCGTGGAGCGGGTGCTGGCCGAGGAGGGCTTCGGAAAGCTGCCGCGCCGGGTCAGGCTGAAGATCGGGCGCACGGTCAAGGGCGCCGAAGTCCCGGCCCGGGCTGAAAAGATTACCGTAGACAAGCTCGCGGGCAACAGCTTTGCCTGCGAAGGAGCCGGCGTCTTTTTGTTCGCCCCCTTTATGGCCCAGCTCGGCTTGCACAAGCTCCTGCGCACAGCACAGCTGCCGGGCAGCACGGCGATTTCCGCCGAGAACTATTTCTTATCCTTCCTGGCCTTGAAGCTTTTAGGCAACGAGCGCTACGCCCATGTGGGCGATTATGCTTTCGATCCCGGCCTGGGGCTGTTTGCCGGTCTCAGCAGGCTGCCGAAATGCACCGCCCTTTCCACCTACTCGTATTCTTTGGACCAGGCCCCTCTCAGCAGGCTGCAGGAGGCCTTTGTCACTGCAGCGGCACGCCTGGGTCTGTATGACGGCAGGGTGGTCAATCTCGATTTTCACACCGTGCCCCACTTCGGTGAAGAATCGGTGCTGGAAGAGCACTGGGCCGGTACCCGGGGCAGACGGATGAAGGGCGCGCTGACCTTGTTTGCCCAGGATGCGCAGAGCAAGCTCATCGTCTATACAGCCGCCGATATTCAGCGCAGGGAGTCAGACGAGCAGGTCTTCAAATTCTTGCCTTTCTGGCAAAAGGTCTGCCGCCGGGATGCGACCTTGATCTTTGACAGCAAGTTTACCACCTATGCCACCCTCCAGGAGCTCGACCAGCAGGGGGTACAATTTATCACCCTGCGCCGCCGCGGCCACAAGCTCATAGAACAGGCCGAAAAACTTGCACCCTGGAAAAAGATCCATATCCCCCATGAAAAACGCAAGTACCCCACGCCTTTGGTCCACGAATCAAGGGTGGAGCTGCAAGGCTACGAGGGCGAGCTGCGTCAGGTCATTGTGCGCGGCAGCGGCCGTGAGAAGCCCAGCTTTCTGATCAGCAACGATTTCGATACGCCGGTGGAACTCCTGGTCGGCCACTATGCCCGCCGCTGGCGGGTGGAAAACGGCATCGCCGAGGCGGTCAAGTTTTTCCACTTCAACGCCCTGTCCTCACCGATATTGATCAAGGTCCATTTCGACCTGGTGATGACCATGATCGCCGATACCCTCTACTGGCGGCTGGCCCAGAACCTGCGCGGTTTCGAGAGCTGCGACGCACCGAAGCTGTATCGTCATTTTGTCAAAGGTCAGGGTACTGTCAAGGTACGAGATTCCCAGCTCACCGTCACCTACCCCAAGCGTGCCCACAACCCCATCCTGCGGGCTGTGGCCTGGGAGCATCTGCCGACGAGGCTGCCCTGGCTGGGTGGTGCCGAACTGGTTCTTAGGTTTCAATAGCGCCGCGCGACCGGTGTAAATGCTTATATTATATGACGGTTAAACCGGTGCGAAAATCGGTGATCATTAAAAATTTGACCCAGTATCTGGATCATCTTGGCCCAAAAACATGGTCTGTTTTTCCCACATTACAATCCAATTATGATATATAATCCATACATCTCCTTTAACCCAAAACTTTAATGCAAGAACCAACGTGGTATAGACACCAAGCGGCCAACTTTTATTTTTTCCCAAGCCACAGAATCGTTTATGTTATATTCAGCCAATTTTATTTTTTTACAGTATTAACGATATACTCACAAATTTCAGCAGTTATTTACATGTTAATTCGGAATTATTGATATAATAAAAAAAGATTGCCAAGCATCAAACTGAAAATTGTTAAC
>PWVP01000208.1 GCA_003561815.1 Campylobacterota bacterium
CCGCCGTATCATCGAAAGGGTTTTGCACCACCACCGCCAGCGCCTCTTTGATCGCCTCTTGGTGATCGCGTACACCGTTTTCGGTAAAGATCAGGCCACAAAGCCCATAGAGCCTCCCCCGGGCCTGATCGATCGCTTCTAGTTTCATGAGAGACTCTCCTCTTCAAAATGGGCTTTCATCATCACCTTGGGCTTACACTCCGCGCAGCAGCGCAGGGTGCGGGCCTTGGGCGAATCCCCGCCAAAAATCCCCTCAAAAAGCCCGAGCACCTTCGCGATCGATTTACCCGAGGCAAAGGGTTCGCCGCACTCGACACAACAGAAGGGATCATCTTCAGCCATCTGCACCGGCTCAAACCACGCGGCACTCAGCTCGATGCCATCAGGCACCAGCGCGATCGCCTGCTCGGGGCAGATCGCCGCACACTCGCCGCACTGGGTGCATTTGGAGAAGTTGGCCATCAGGCGGTTCTCTTCGCCAAAGAGCGCACCGGTGTTGCAGCTTTGCACACAGCTCATACAGAGGGTACAGAGCGGCTCACTCACCGCCACGCGGCCATAGCGCACCACCTCGCCATTGGGCACACTGCCCAGACTCCGATCGCCGATCGCCGCCTGCAGACGCGTCGCAAAACGATCGCGCTTAAAGCCCGCCTCGACAATCGGCGGCGAAAAGCGGCTTCCCGCCACCGGCCGTGCCCACTCAAGCGCCTCCTCCAAAGCGGCCACATCCTGAATAATCAGCACCGCATCACACCCATAAAGCTGCCGCCAGATGGCATTGAGCAGCGTCGCCGCATCGCGCGTACCTTTAGAGACAATCTCACTAAAGAAGATCACCTGGCTCCCGCTCTCCTGAAGCAGCGCCAGAAGCTGGGTCTCAGAGGGGAACTTTTCGCGCTCAATCACGAAGGGCAGTACCCCCGCAGGCAGGCTTACATCTGCCAAACCCAGCATGTTTTCAGGGATCAAAAGCGCCACCGTGGACTCATAAGCCAAAGCCGCCTGCTCAAACGCCTCGATCGGCAGCCGGGCAAAGTCGATCGCGCCGCTGGGACAGGCGCTGATACAGCCGCCACACCCCATACAGTCCACATCACTAAAGATCAGCTCTCGTTTTTCATCCGCTTTGACCACCCCGAAGGTGGGGCAGAGCTCTGCGCACAGACCGCACGCCTCACTCTGGCGATCGGCGTACTGGCAGCGCGTGGCATCGTAGGTGACGCTTTTGGGGTAGGTGTACTCGCCCCGGCGCGAAAGAAGCGTCTCTTTCAAGGCCGCCTCATCAGACCCGGCGGCAATCACGCCGAAAAAGCGCTCCAGATCCGCATCGGGCTCCATCAAAACGATCTGATCGCACGACTCGGTGTGGTTAGGCCAGTGGGCACGCAACTGACCGAGGTGCCCCTCAAGCCGTAGCTGATCGGCGATCGGCGCAACCGTAACGGAAAAATCGGCCTTCAGCGTTTCAGCCAGCGCCGAAGCGGGCGCCTTCTGGCCCAAAATCAGCACCCGATCGCCCACTGCGATGGTGTGGCTCTCAAAGGTGGCACGATCAAACTGCACCGCGCGCTTCTCAAAGAGCGTGGCGATCGCCGCTGCCTTCTCGCGCCCTGTGCTTCGGGTGTGACGGGCAAACCACGCCACCTCCGGCGCAGTGATGGCCTCCTTATAGGGTTCGCTGCTGGCGATATAGACCCTCCCCGCCTGGGGCCGGAAGTCCACACCGGGCAGCTGCTTTAAGAGTGCCTGCTCGCCACCACACCATAAAAACTCCGCCATCTGCCACCTCCAGGATTGGTAAAAAAAAGTTGACTTTCCACAGTCTAGGGGCTTATCTCTTAATTCTAAATTAAATCAATCAGGTTACTCGATATGTTTTTTTGACATATCGAGCTCTGGCGGTCGAGACCTAAACCCAAATAGGGTATAACTCGCCCTATGGAAACCAAAGACGCCCTTCTCAAACGACAAAGTATCCGCGCCTTTTTAGACAGGCCCGTCGAGCCGGCACTCCTGGAGCAGCTGCTCAAGACCGCCCGCTTTGCCCCCTCGTCGGTCAACTCCCAGCCCTGGCAGGTGGCCGTGGTACAAGGCGGCAGCCTACAGAGGCTCAGCCAGAGACTGATCGAAGCGCTCAAGCAGCCTGCCCAGGCGGAGGTGGTCTACTACCCCGATCACTGGTTTGAGCCCTACCGATCGCGCCGCCGTGGCTGCGGTCTGGCGCTCTACAACGCGCTTGGCATCGAGCGGCGGGATGTGGAAAAACAAAGAGCCGCCCAGCTGAACAACTTCCGCTTTTTCGGTGCGCCGGTGGGGTTGGTGCTGCTGGTGCATCGCGATCTCAACCCCGGCTCGCTGGTGGATATGGGGATCTTCTATCAGAGCCTGATGCTACTGGCCACCGATGCGGGGCTGGGCAGCTGTGCGCTGGGCTCCATCGCCGAGTACCCCGATGCGATCCGCGAGGCGCTGGAGCTCGACGATCACTGGAAAGTGGTCGGCGGCCTGGCGCTCGGCTGGCCCGATCCCGACGCGGCGGTCAACGGCTTTCGCACCGATCGCGCCGATCTAACGGAGCTGGTCTCGTGGCACAACTAGCGGGGCTTTATGCCATCACCGATGAGCGGCTCACGCCCACAGAGTCGATGGCCCAGCAGGTGGCGGCCGCGCTCAAAGGGGGGGCGCGTATCGTGCAGCTGCGCGATAAGCAGAGCCCGCAGGCGGCCCTCCTGCCGATCGCACGAAAACTCAAAGCCCTCTGCGAAGCGTACGAGGCGCTCTTTATCATCAACGATCGCATCGATCTGGCCCGGGCGGTTCAGGCCGATGGCGTCCATCTGGGCAGAGAGGATGGGGCACTTGAGCAGGCGCGCGAGATGCTCGGCCCCGAGGCGATCGTGGGCATCTCCTGCTACGGCGATCTCGATCGCGCCCGCACGATGGAGCAGGCGGGGGCCGACTATGTCGCCTTTGGCAGCTTTTTTACCTCCCCGACCAAACCCCACGCAGCGGTGGTGCCCCCTTCGGTTTTAACCCAGGCGCGCCAGAAGCTCTCCATCCCCCTCTGCGCTATCGGCGGCATCACCCTTAAAAACGCACCGCCGCTGATTGAGGCGGGGGCCGACATGATCGCCGTGATTAGCGATCTGTGGCAGGCTGAGGATGTGGCCGCCCATGCACAAAAATACCAAACACTTTTTACCAAGGATAGACCGTGAGAAGAGCTTTCATCCCGACGCTGGCAGCAGCCGTGCTGCTACTTTCAGGCTGCGGTGAGCGCGAAGAGAGTGCGCCGCAAGAGGAGCGGGCCACCCTCCCTGCCCCGCCAAGCGATCGCAGCCAAAAGAGCGCACCCCAGGCCGCCGCCTCTGAGACGGCCACCACCGGTGAGAGCCTCTATCGATCCTGCATCCCCTGCCACGGCGCAGGGGGTCAGCAGCCCGCTTTAGGGGTGGGTGAAGCGATCGCAGGGTGGTCTGAAGAGCGGCTCATCGAGGTGATCACCGCCTATCGAACCGGCAGCCTGAACAACCACGGCATGGGCGGCATGATGAGCAGTCAAGTGCTGCAGCTAAGCGATGGGGATATCGAGCAGCTGGCGCACCACATCGCCAACCTCTAGCAAAGCGGCGCACATGTTACAGGGGGTAAAGGTTGCAACGCTTCTAGGGCTGCTCTTGAGCACTGTCGCTGCTCAAGATGGCTTCGAGCAGCAGCTGTTAGAGGCGCTTAGCCAGAGCGATGTGCTGGCCACCGAGACCAAGCTCAACATCGACGATCGCCCCTCCACCATCACCGTACTCCACCGCGAACAGCTCACACGGATGGGGTTTATGACCCTGCATGACGCGCTGGGGATGCTACCGGGCATCGAACAGAGCCGATCGACCAACGGCTGGCGCACCGTCACCGTGCGGGGTGCGCACAACCCCAACGGCTTCGGGTTTGACAAGGTCAAACTCCTCATCGACGGTGTCGATGTCACCAGCGATCTCTACGGCACCGTCTACTACTACCTCGACTTTCCCGTGGAGCTGATTGAGCGCATCGAGGTGCTGCGCGGCCCGGCATCGGTGGAGTACGGCACCGGGGGCTACGCCGGGGCGATCAATGTGATCACCCGCCTCCAAGAGGGCCACTCGCAGCTCTTTCTCCAGGGCGGCGATGAGCGCTACCGCGCGGCTGGAGCGGTCTTTAACCATCAAGGCGATCGGTGGCGCATCGGCGTGGACGCCTACCACCGCAGCGACGAGGCGAGTGTCTTCTATCCCGATCCCGATCGGGGCAGCACCCACACCTATAGCGGCACCTCCTATCAGGGTTTTACCGATCGGGCAGCGGGGCTGCTCATAACAGACGGCCAGTTCTATCTCAAAGGGCGAACCAAAGATGCCGCCTACGATAACCATACCGGCGGCACCGCCTCCCCCGTAGCGGACAACAGCGACAAAAACAACAACACTCACCACCTTTTAGAGGTTGGCTACCGCGCACCCGCTATCGACGGCTTTCGCTGGGGCATCAAAGCGGGGGTACGCGCCTACACCTACGATATGCGCCTTCGCGCCTACACCCCCGATCAGGTGCGAGCGATCACCATGAGCGATCTAAACGATCTCGAGCCGATCGGCGCAGGGTATGTGCAGTTACTCATCGAACAGGGACTCAGCGAAGAGGACGCCCTGGCTCGCTGGGAGAGCTCGGCCCGACCGGCTCTTTTAGAGGCGATTGATCACAACCTGACCGACTATGGCATCGCCAACTTCTACGCCCAAGAGCAGGCCCACTACGCCCAGCTGGATCTGCACTATGATGGATGGAACGGCCACCACCTCCATCTGGGTGCGGCCATCGAGCAGAGCAGCAACCGCCGCAGCCATATCGACACCAACTACCTCACCGAAGAGATTGGGGCCACCGGCGAGAAGGTGCTTGAAAACGATCTCTTAGCGCTTGCTGGTGGAGAGCCCCAGCCGATCGATGCCGACTGGGGGGCGACCAAACGGCTGGTTGATGATCGCGGCTTTATCTCCAGTGCGCGCCATAGCCGCCAGATTAGCTCCCTATGGGCCATCCACACCGCCCAGATTACGCCCGCCCTGGATCTGATGGCGGGGCTTCGTGCTGACCACTACGACGATCTGGAGAGGACGCTGCCAAGCTATCAGATCGGCGCACTCTACCGCGCCTCGGCCACCAACCGGTTTAAGGCGATGGCCGGACGCGCCTTTCGAGCCCCCAGCCGGATGGAGCTCTACTCGCTGGGGGCCAGAGGGCTGGTGCCGCTGGGCAACGACGATCTCGAGCCTGAGACCATCGACACCCTGCAGGTGGGGTGGCACCGCCGTTTGAGCGGTCAGGGGATGATGGAGGCGACACTGTTTCACTCCACCCTGCGCGATGTGATTGACATCAACACCACCGGCGATGATCGCTACGACAACTACCCCAAACGGACCGCCCGCGGCTTTGAGTTTGGCTGGCACCAGCGCGTCGAGCAGAACCACCGCTTCCAGGCCAGCTTCACCTATCTCGATGTGCGCCACCACGGCCACAAGCAGCCCAGCTACAGCCGCGATCAGAGCTACCTGCACGATATCGCCACCATTATGGGCAACCTCGCCCACACCTGGTATATCGATGAGCGCTGGAGCCTTAACAGCCACGCCCAGCTCCACGCCGGACGGGTTCAGAACAGCTCCGATCAGCCCATGGATGATAACCTTATCCTCAATGAAACACTCAGCTTTCAGATAGATCCCCAGAGGCGGTGGCAGCTGCACCTGCACAACCTCTTTGACTCCGCGCGCACGACAGCCTCCAACGGTGGGCGGCACGCCAGCGGTTCACCCATGCCCGGAAGGCGGATCTATATGGGCTACACCCAAAGGTTCTAAAACGCTCATACGAAAACTGCTGCTCCTATCGGCTTTAGCACTTCCGCTGCTGGCAGAGAAGTACAGCTCTTTGCTGCTGCAGATGCATGCGCGGGTCTTTCCGACCATCGTGATGATGGATACCGCCATCGCCTCACGGCTGTTCGAGGATCGTCTCCATCTGGTGGTTTTGCACGAGGGCGCCGATCGCCGCTATGCGCTGAACTTTATCGAGCAGCTTCAGGCCCACCACGGCGAACGCATCGGCCCCTACGCCTGGGATGCCGAGGCGATCGCCTATGGGGCGTTTGATGAAGATCGCGCGGCCAGTGCTGTCTATCTGCTGCCCACCACCCCGGTGATGCTGATGCAGAGTGCGCGCACGGCAACTGATCGGGGGCTGGTCTCGTTTGCCTACGAGGAGAACGGCATCGAGTTTGGGGTGATGACTACCCTCCATGTGGGGCGCAGCAGTACACCGTGGCTCAATATCGACACCATCCGCCAAAGCGGCATCACCTTTAAACCCACCCTCATCCAGATTGCAAGGCACTACCCATGATCAATCTTTCACTCCGCCTACGCGTGATTGTGGTGGTGGCGCTGGCCTATATAACCGTCTTTGGGGTGCTGGGGGTTTTGAGTATGCAAAACAGCCGGGGCCACCTGCTTCAGAGCGAACACGAAAAGCTCACGGTGATTTTAGAGACACTCGCCCCCACCCTCTCGATCAATATGCAGATGGGGCTTTTGGGCGCTCTGGGTCAGCCCCTTGAGGAGCTTCATCAGCACAACCGCGATCTGCTCGCCTCACGGATTGTCGATCAGACGGGCAATGTGCTCTTTGTCCACGGTATTGATCAAAGCTGGGTCGATCGGCTCGATACCCCAAAAAGCAACACCATCTACAGCCGCATCGCGCTTCACCCCCCCTTTGAGAGCGATGTGGCACTGGGCTATCTGGAGGCGATCTACTCGCCGCGCCACTACGAGAAGATGCTGCGCGATCACACCCGATTGGGGTGGCAGCTCGGTGCGCTCTTCTTTATCGCGCTGGCTGCGATCGCGCTCTATATGGCCTACGCCTTCTTGCCGCTTAAACGGCTGGCAGAGGCGATGGGCCGCTACCGCCCCGATGCCAACCGCGCCGATCTGAGCGCCATCAAAGGCGATGGCGAACTGGCCACCATCGTCAAGGCCGCTGAGGAGATGATGGAGCGCATCAGCCGCTACACCCGCCGTCTGGAGCAGCTCAACGCGACGCTGGAGGAGAAGGTGGCCGCCAAAACCGAGAGTCTCGAGCAGCTCAACGCCACACTGGAGGCCCGCGTGGCCAAAGAGGTGGAGAAAAACCGTCAGCAGGAGCGGCTGATGTTTCAGCAGGCCAAACAGGCGCAGATGGGGGAGATGATCAGCATGATCGCGCATCAGTGGCGCCAACCCCTCTCGGCCATCGGCACCCTTAGCGGCAATATCCGGCTGCAGCTTCAGCTCGGCCAGGGCGACCCGGCCACCCTGATTGAGCTGCTCGGGCGCATCGACAGCCATGTCCAGCACCTCTCAAGCACCGTCAACGACTTTCGCAACCTCTTTAACCCCAACCGCCAGATGGAGCCAGTCGATCTCGAGCAGATTATCCAGCGGGCTTTAGATATCCTCTCTAGCACCTTCAGCCGCCACCGAATCGCTACTCAAAAGTCGATTGAGCATAACCAGCCGGTCTACACCTACCCCAACGAGATCCTCCAGTCGGTCCTGGGGATCTTAAAAAACGCCGCCGATGTACTGATTGAGCGCGAGATTGCCGCCCCCTGTGTTATGATCGCACTGGATGCCAAAGAGGGGGGCGCTGTGCTGAGCATCGGCGATAACGCTGGCGGTGTGCCGCCGGAGCTGACAGAGCGGATCTTTGAGCCCTACTTCTCCACCAAAGATGCCAAAAACGGAACCGGCCTGGGGCTCTACATGGCCAAAACCTTGATCGAGCAGCACTGCCAGGGGCAGCTTCGCCTCGAAAACAGCGCTCTAGGCGCACGCTTTATCATCACCCTAAGCCACGAAGGAGAGCGCCTTGATACCTGATGCCGCCACCTTGAAGACCTACACCGCCGATCTGCGCGTGCTGATTGTCGAGGACGATCGCGCGCTACTGGAGGAGAGTGCGGCGCTCTTTAGGCTGCTCTGCAAAGAGGTGCTCACCGCCGAGAACGGCCAGGAGGGGCTGGCGCGCTTTGAGCAGGAGGGGCCCTTTGATATCGTCATCACCGACATCTACATGCCCCGGATGGACGGTATCGAGCTCACCCGCGCCCTGCGGGCTCAAAACCCCGAGCAGAAGATCGTGGTGGTCTCGGCCCATGAGGAATCAGCCTACCTGATTGAGCTGATCAATCTAGGCGCAGATGCCTTTGTGCTCAAACCGGTGGAGATTGAGCGGCTGATGGATGGGGTCCACAAGATCGCACGGGCGCTACACAACGAACGGGCGGTGGCGGAGTTTAACGCCACGCTCCAGCAGCGCGTCGAGGAGGAGTTTACCAAACGGCGCGAGAGTGAGTCGCTGCTGATTCAGCAATCCAAGATGGCGGCGATCGGTGAGATGCTCGGCGCGATCACCCACCAGTGGCGCCAGCCCTTAACCGCCCTTTCGGTGATCCTGCAAGAGATCGAAGAGGAGAGCCAAAACCCCGAGCTTAGCCGCGATCAGATCCGCGAGGATAGCCAGGCCGGGCTGGAGCAGATTGCGTTTATGAACCAGACGGTGGAGGATTTTAAACAGCTGCTCAAGCCCGATCGTCAGCGCCAGCTTTTTGATGTGCGGGAGGCGACCTGGGCGGTTGTGCGTCTGCTCTCGAAGCTGCTGGCCAGCCACAATATCCATGTCGATCTCGATGAGAGCACGCCGATCGAGCCGGTTAGAGGCCACCCCAGCGCCTTTCGCCAGGCGATCTTAAACCTTCTAAGCAACGCCAAAGACGCCATCATCGCCCGGCGCCAAAAAGAGGGCACCCCCCAAGAGGGGCAGATCGCCATTCGCTTCGCCCAGAGCGGCGATCGCCTCACGCTGAGCATCGAGGATAACGGTGGTGGCATCGCCGCCGATACCGTGCCGCAGATCTTTGAGCCCTACTTCTCCACCAAAGGCGCTGAAGGAACCGGTATCGGGCTCTTTATCGTCAAGACCATTATCGTCAATACACTCCAAGGAAGCATCGAGGTCCAAAACGCCCCCAAAGGGGCGCGGTTTGTGATTACGCTCCAAACTTAGGGGAGTTTTGGCACAATGATCCTATGAAGTATCAACTCGATCGCGAACAATTTGGTCAGACGATTGCCGATGCGGTGCTCGCTTCGGCCAGAAGTGAGCTGCCGGTGCTGGTCTACTTCGACCTCAACGACGGCACCTTCGATCTGACCAACGCACCACTTAGCCATAAATCCTTCACGCCGATCGTGGAGATTGATACCCAAAACAGCGACACCCCCTTTCCGGTGCACGATGAGGGGCTGCTGCGCGAAACCCTCGAGGCGGTCTTAGAGCAGGCCAAAGGGGAGATGTTTGATCAGATGCTGCCCAACATGATTGAGCAGATCTCCCAAAGCCTTAAAACCCCGGCATCGTGAGAGTCGGCGCCCTTGCGGCCTTGCTGGTCGCCCTCCTGCTAGGGGGGTTCTGGCTCATACACGATCGTCTCAGCCACCCCGCCGGCGAGCCGCCTAAAGAGACCCCACAGCTTATCTTCGCCTACGGCACCCTCACCCACCCGCTCATACGGCGCGTCGTCACCGGCCGCTGGCTCCCCACCCAGGCAGCGGTGCTTGAGGGGTACCGCAAAGAGGGGCTGGATATTCGCCCCGACCCTTCGAGCGTGGTCACGGGGGTGGTGTTTGAGGTCCAAGGCCGCCAGCTTCAGCGCCTCGATCGCTACGAGCAGGTCGGCGTGCGCTACGATCGCCACAGAGTCACGCTCCAGAGCGGCCAACGCGCATGGGTCTATCGCCGCATCCACGAAACGGATGAAGATGAGTAGCCTCCACTCGCCCCCCTGGCTTAAAAACCACCACGGCCACGACCGCCACATCGGCGTGGAGATCGAGATGGGCGGGCCCACACTCAAGGCGCTGAGCCAAACGATCGCCACGCTACTTCAAGCCCGCGTACGCCCCCGTGGCCGCTTTGAACACACCCTGATCGATACACATAAACGCCACTGGCGCATCGAGATCGACTCGCGCTGGATTAAAAAGATCGGGCGCGAGCAGTCGATGGATCTGGCGACACTTCGTCGTCCGATCGAGGATCTGCTCCTTCAGGCCGCCTGCCGGTTTGTCCCGCTGGAGCTTATCTCGCCGCCTTTGACCTTTAAAGAGCTGGGTGTGATTGAGCACCTGATCGCACAGATGCGCGCCATCGGGGCGCGGGGCAGCTCTGATCAGATCTTTAACGCCTTTGGGATGCAGCTAAACCCTGAGATCCCCAGCCGGGATCCGGCGATGATTGTGGCGTTTTTGCAGTCGTTTATCTGTCTGCAAGAGTGGCTTCAGCACCGAATCGGACGCGATATCGCCCGCCAGATCACCGGCTACGCCAGCAGCTTTCCCCTCCCCTATATCCAGCGGGTGCTTCAAGAAGAGTACCGCCCCGATCAGCAGACACTGATCGAGGAGTATCTGCAGGCCAACCCCACCCGAAACCGCGCGCTGGATCTGCTTCCGCTTCTGAGCTATCTGGACAAGAGGCGGGTCTTTCGAGCGG
>PWVP01000113.1 GCA_003561815.1 Campylobacterota bacterium
CACACCGCACAGATAAACTCAAGCAGAACGGGTAGCTCTGCGTTGATGGGTAGGTGCCCTAGCTTCTCAATTTCCTCACACTCCAAGCAGGGCGTTACGAGTGAGGGTTCCCCACAGATGGTGCAACGGGGTCGGTCTTTCTGTGTGATAGGGCCATGCACCTTGATCTTGAGGCCCAACTCTTTCGCCCGTCTAGCCAACGCCTGATGGCTGATGCCTAGTTGTTTGCAGATATCTACCGCATCCAACCCCCTTTCATATAATGCTTCGATCTCCTCGTCCATATCTTCGGACTCGTGCGGTATCTGATAGCCTTGGGTGGTCAGCCAGTTGGCTATGGTCCGTCGAGAGCGGCCTAGTGACTTACCAATGTCGGTCGGATTGATGCCCGCCTCGAACATCTTGCACGCTTCGATAACAAGCCGCATGTACACGGTACGTCTCCTTTATTTCGTATAGCGTTTCTCATCGAGCACAATGATTATCTCTGCCAACACCTCCCTTGCGGTCTCTATCTGCCCTGTGTCCAGGGCTAGAATGGCTTGCGCTGCCAGTTCGCGTAGACTCACGGGCACATCTACGCCCGACTCCATATCAGTTAGTAGCTCCTGTCCCTTTGTGGCGGCGCGGAACTCTGCTCGGGTATAGCCCTCTTCTGCTGCAAGGTTGAGCCAATAGGCTTGTTCCTCTGGCTCCATCTTGCCGACTATCTCGTGATGAGAAAAGGAGAGGGCATCCAAGCGGCGTACCTCACGGGGCACACGCCGACATACCGAGCGGTAGTTCTGGATAGTTTGGTCGGAGAGGCCCAACTCTAAGACCTGGGCAAACTGCTCTCCATACATATCTTCGCCGTAGTTGAGGGTGTCACCTACAAGCCAGGGGTTCAGGCGGGACACGAGCAAGACCTGCTGTGCCCATACAAACCATTCTTCAAACGGGATGACGCCGTGAAAGACAACACCCTTACTGATCTCAACGCCACGAACGGGGACAAGGAGTTCTGTCGTAGTGGGCAATATAGACATAAGGCTCCTGAGGATAGACAAAGGGGGGCTACGGAAGCCCCCCTAACTTATGAGGTTGTGAACATCTACTCTGCGAACCAATCGTTCATTGCTTGGCGACGCTTGCCAAGTCCCGCCGCCGTGGTATCCGACACCTTCTCCTTGACGTAGGCCAGTACCTCATCGAGGTCGTACTTGCGCCCCTTGGCAGCGCTCTCAACTGCACGCTCATTGTACCACGCAACCAGCTTCCTGACTATTTCCTTCTGGTCATCCTTGATGTCGCCAGGGGCAGTGTTGGGATACAGGGCGCCTAGCACGTCATTCATAACGAACCCTAGCTGATAGTGCTCATTGAATGTGCCGCGCCAGTTGTTGACGGTCTCCCACCAGTCGGGCGTCTTCTCTTGCGCCTCTTCCTTCGGTGGCTTGCCCTGCTTGTCGGGGTCATCCTCGATGTCCTCACGGGTCACGCCAAGGAAGGCACGCTTCAAGAAGAACTTTTGCGCTACCGTAGCAGCAGCGTTGATGCCCTTATCCTTCATGCCATAGTTGACCGCCTCGCTCACCCAGCGGCAGGAGAGCATAGCGGCGCCACGGGCAAGGATGTGGTTGGAGATCATAAAGGTACGACGGGCCTTGCCCTCGTCCTCCTGCTGGACATCTACTATGCGCATCATGTAGGTCAGGCCAGCCTCTTTCATCAGGGGCCTGATGGGGTTGATGATATCGGATACGTCGCTGTAGGCATAGCGGTCTTGGCTGTTGGTCCCCGACTCCTGGAAGGCGCTAAGGCCAGAGGCCACCCACCGAATAGCATCAAACAGTAGCTCGGCGTCCTCCCAAGAGCGGGTCGTCAGGGTTCCTCCTTCCAACTCAATCTGTATCACATCCCTTGATAGATTGTCAGTCATGGTCACTCCTCGTTTGCTTCGTTCAGAAGGCCATCCCAATGCTTGCTTTCTCCGTCAAAGCCGTTGATACCGGCAGGAGAGCCAACCCAGGCGTTGACGTATTCTCCAGTAGGCATCTGATACAACCATACTTGGTCATCATAGGTGTCGCCTTGTACCAAGAGCACACCAAGGACAGCAGCGGCCTCTTCTACTCCCTCGCCCGTTATATGGTCAAGGTCGCCAGCGTCGGAAAAGTACATAGCTGCATTATTCAGCAGGGCCATAGCGGGGTCATTATCGGACAGAAACTTGTACATGGTCACTCCTCCAAAAGATCGTACAGGGTCATCGTATCTAATTCCTTCTCGGTTGCTATCCACAAGCGTTCGATGGCTGTGCGATACTCGGGGAAGGCGACGGCAAAGCGCCGTAGCATAGTATCTCCCACCCCGCGCTCTTGATTGCGCAAGCGCCACAGGTGAGGGACTGTCATGCCTATGGCCTTTGCCATCTGCGCCTTCTTCATCCCCTGCTCTTCACGCACATGGTCAAACAGTTCATTGAACAGGGCTGTCCTGCTGTTCATGGTCTCCTTCCTGTAAGCGGAATACTTCTGTGCTTATCTCGTTTATATATATCACGGTTTCAAGCAACGCACGATGATGTTTCCATATATTCTGTACCGTATCTTCTAACCCACGAACGGTGTTCTCAAGAGTGGCAATGCGCTTACGCAGTTGCTCTTCGACTATCATCTGCTCTTCAAAGCTCATGTTTCTCCTATTCTATCTCGATAGTTGTCTCGTGTCAACGTCCAGGGCGTGCATTGTCTCGTAGGATACTGTCGAGTGCC
>PWVP01000216.1 GCA_003561815.1 Campylobacterota bacterium
CGTTTAAGCCGCCATCCCCAGGCGCCAAACGGACGATGCACCACCCGGCTGGGTGGCAGAGTGGTTATGCAGCGGCCTGCAAAGCCGTGTACGCCGGTTCGATTCCGACCCCAGCCTCCATTAACCTATCCAAGAGCTTCCATAAGGTTCCATAAGCCGCTGAAATGCGGCTTTTTTTATGCCTAAGTGGTCCGAAGCGTTCCGGGGGTATCTATTGCATTCCAGCGAAATTTGGGGGTACGGTTTAGGGGTACATGAACCGCTGGGGGTACATGCCCCCGAGGAAGGCACCCATGCCCCGCACGCTCAACACCCTGACCGCCGCCGCTGTGAAGGCTGCGAAGTTCGACGGCAAGCCCCATAAGCTGTTCGACGGAGGCGGGCTGTTCCTGCACATCATGGAGTCCGGGAGGTACTGGCGACTGAAGTACCGGCACCGTGGCAAGGAAAAGCTGCTGGCCATCGGGGTTTACCCCTACGTCAGTCTCCAAACCGCCAGGGTCCGCCGGGATGAAGCCCGTACCCTGCTGGCGGAGAATAGAGATCCCGTTGAGGTTCGCCAGGCAGAGAAGGCGCAAGAGCTGGCGGAAGCCGTCACCCTGGAAAGCGTGGCCGTGGACTGGCTGGCTTCGAACGAGTGGACCGAAATCACCCGCCTACGGATCGAGGCCCGGTTACGCCGGCACATCTTCCCGATCCTGGGCAAGCGTCCGCTGACCGAGATCACCGCCCCGGATCTGCTGGAGACCCTGCGCAAGATCGAGAAGAACGGAACCATAGAGACGGCCCGCCGGGCGAAGGAACACGTTGCCCGGGTCTACCGCTATGCGATCGCGGGCGGGCTGGCGACCGTGAACCCTGCCGAGGGGCTGCAAGAAGCGATGAAGGCCCGTCCCCGCCCCCGGCACTTCGCCGCGATCATTGACCCCAAGGCCCTCGGGGGGTTGCTGCGGGCGATGCAGGGTTATGACGGGACGCCCATTGTTCGGGCTGCGTTGATGCTGACCCCGCTGCTGCTGGTGCGCCCTGGGGAGCTGCGCCGCATGGAGTGGGCGGAAGTGGACCTCGAGGCGGGACTATGGACCCTGCCAGGCGAGAAAATGAAGATGCGCGCTCCGCACCTGGTGCCACTCCCTGCGCAGGCAGTGGCCATTCTCAAGGAACTGGAGCCCTGGACCGGGGCAAGCCGCTACGTGTTCCCCAGCGAACGCACGAACACCCGGCCCCTTTCCGAAAACACCGTAAACGCTGCCCTGCGCCGCCTGGGGTACACCAAGGATGAAGTGACCGCCCACGGGTTCCGGGCGACGGCTCGCACCCTCATGGATGAAACCCTGGGGTTCCGTCCGGACTGGATTGAGCACCAGCTCGCCCATGCTGTGCGGGACGCGAACGGACGCGCCTATAACCGAACCAGCTTCATCAACGAACGCCGCGGGATGATGCAAGCATGGGCCGATTACCTGGACGGTCTACGGAAGGGGAAAGAGCAAGTCATACCCCTGCGCCGCTCGGCATGACGGGCCGCGCTCCGATGAATGCGAAGGCCCGGCAAGGGGTGAACGGTCGAGGTTCCGTTTTTACTTGGAAAACCGATACTCAAAACCCTCAAAACTCTCAAAACCCCCCGGAGGGCCGGGCAGGGGGCGCCCGCGCGGGGGTTTCGACCGGAGAGGCCGATACTCAAAACCCTCAAAACTCTCAAAACCCTCAAAACCCTGTCTTGACGTTCGAGGGGCTGCGGGCGCACATGGCGGCCCGGGCTGGAGTCGAGGCGATGCCGTGCGAGACTTTCGCGCAAGCCGTGGCGAAGGCTGCCGCGTTCATGCGCCTGGCCGATGCGGACCGCTGCGGGGTCGGTGCGGAGGAAGAATTGACCACGGCCGGGGTGTTCCTCTATGCGGAAGCGGTCGAAGATCCCCGGTTTGCTGCGCTGCTGATCGATGGAGCCCGCCGGGAACCCGTGCTGTATGACCTAGCCTGCACCCTGGCCGCCGGGCTGCTACGGCAGGGTGCCGCGCTGCCGGCTGCGCTGCCGGGCTTCGCCGCGGACGTGTTGCAGGGGTTCGAGCCCCGCCCGGAGGCACCGAAGCAATCAAAGAGAACGAGGACACTGCCCACTTGGCGCCGGGATCTGATCTTGTGCCAGGCAGTGGCCTTGCTCAAGCGTTCCGGTTACCGGCCGATCTGGTGGAGTGATGGCCGGAAAGGGAAGCCGAAAGTGAGCGCGATGCACGCCGTTGGGAAAGCCGCCGGGGACGTGTTCGGGAAACGGCCGAAATACAACACCATCGCAGGGATGTGGAAACAGTACAGGAAAGACGCGGCCGGCTGACCACCATGCAGCGCCTGGCCCCTCCCGCCTACCATCCTCAAGACGGGTCCCTTTGTAGGTGGAAAACCAGCCACCAATTTCCACCGTAGATCCGACCCGCCGCACACGTGACCATGCCCCCGCAAGCCAATAAAAGCCACGGGGGTACAGAATGGCCGATCGCATACTCCGCCGCCGCGAAGTTGAGGCCCGCACGGGGCTTGCCCGCTCCACCATTTACCAATACATGGCCACCGGGCAGTTTCCGGCGCCCGTCCGGCTGACCAAACGCGCCGTGGGTTGGCCGGAGTCTGAAATTACCGCCTGGATCGAGAGCCGCGCGGAGGCATCGGCCGGGGTGCCGGGATGATGCGGCCAAGGAAAAGGCCCGCCCCCGGGGAGCAACCGGGGAAGCGGGCCGGACGAAGGAGCGAAGCC
>PWVP01000103.1 GCA_003561815.1 Campylobacterota bacterium
CCGAGCCACAGGCAGCAGCGAATCCGGTGTTGTAATCCTAGGTGAAGGTGCCGAAAGAGGTGCACTCTCAAAACTTGCTGCAGAGCTCGCAATAGAGGATCGTGTTCGGTTTCTGGGGTTTATGGACGATCCAGCACCGCTGCTCGCCATGTCCGATGTCTATGTGCAGTCCTCTAAAAATGAAGGCCTGTCAAACGCTCTACTAGAGGGTATGTATCTTTGTGGCCCCAGCATAGCTACACGGGTGGGAGGCACCGAAGAGGTGTTAACCGACGGGGAGAGTGGTTTTCTCATCAGCTATCCGGACGAAGCTGCTTTGGCCGATAGGCTAACCCAGCTCTACCTTCAACCCAAGCTGCGATCTTCAATGGGCCGCCTAGCCCACCAAACAATTCTCGATCGGTTCTCAATGACCGCCATGGCGAAAACCCTCCATCAGGCAATTTCTAGCGATTAGCTTGCGCCACCCACGCATAGCTCTTTGAGAGCACGCGGGAGAGCAGGTCGATGTTTTTGCCCATCTTTTTTAGCCCCCCTTCCAGCTGTGTGAACTCGCCGCGCTCGATGCGGATGGCGATGATGAGCAGGCCACCTAGCGGGCCTTTATGATGCAGCAGCGCTTCACGCAGGCTGTCATCAAACCGCGCCGCGTCTAAAATCTCACTCATCGGGCGTTTGAGCATGGCATCGAGCAGCGAGAGCATCCCCACCGCATAGGCGCTCTCTGAGAGCTCGGGCTTGCCCAGCTCTTTAGCCATCTGCTGCATGATGCGCGCGCGCAAAAGCGCCATCTGGGCCAGTGCATGGTGTCCACCCTCTGTGTCCGCGCCATAGAGCATCAGCATCAGCCACTGCAAAAGACCCGATCGCCCCAGCAGAGTCAGTGCCTGCTGGATCGTCTTCACCGGCGCGCGGGTGTTAAAGGCGGCACTGGAGCAGTAGCGAAGCAGCGCGATGGAGAGCTCGGGGTCGCGCTCCAGGCGCCTTTTGGCGATCGACAGCTCCGCGTCGCCGCTGAGCTTTTCGATCAGCTCTAAAATCGCCATCTTCGAGGCCGAAAGCCGCTCGCCCTGCACCACCTCAGCTTTTGCGAAAAAGAAGCCGCCAAAGGCGCCAAACCCCAGCGCGCGGCACTGCTCAAAAAGGGCGCGTTTTTCGATCTTGAGCGCGATCGAGCGCTTTAGGAGCGTGCCCGCCTGGGCCTTTAACTGCGCTAACTCCTCCTCATCCAGCCCATCGACAGAGACCTTAAACCACTCAAACAGCGCCGCACGATCAGCGTCAATCGCACCAAAACTCTCCAGCACCAGCGCAAACCGCGCACCCGCCTGATGCATCTGCTCGATCAGCGGCCAGTGGGCGGGCTGAAGCTCTGAGAGCACGACCGTAAAGATAAAGTGTTCCGCTGGCACCGCTTTGAGCGCCTCATCATAGAGCATCCCCGGCGTAATCAGCACAAACCCGCTCACCCCCTGTAAAAGCGCCTGCACATCAAAACCATTGACCGCCGCACTGATCACGCTGGCACTGGCCTGCTCGGCATCAGCCACCGCTGCCCGGTTCACCCGGCTCTGGCGAAAAAAGAGATCAAAGCCGCATAGCCGCTCCTCGCGATCGACAATCATCTGACGCGCTACATAGGCATGGGACATTCCACTCCTTTAGTGCAGTTGTTCACAGACACCGATCAGGTGGCGATCGAAGTGAACCCACAGTTTTACCCCCGCTTCATAGGTGTGCGCCCCATGGGCATAAACCACCAGCGGTGTCTGCCCGGCCATTAGGTGCACCTCCTGATGCTCGCCTTGAAAGACGCTACCGGTCACAACCGCCTCCACATCCCCGCTCTTCTCGCTCAGATGTGCGATCTCGGGGCGAATCAGCAGCGTCACCGCCTGAGCGTTTGAGTAGGGGTTCGCCAGCGCAAAGTGGCCCAGCGGTGTCTCGATCCCCTCAGGCGTAACGCGCCCTTCGATCAGATTGCTTTTACCCAGAAAGTTGGCCACATAGCGGGTGGCGGGGGTGTAGTATAGCGCTTTTGGCGGCCCTACCTGCTCGATGGCACCGCCGTTCATCACCGCGATCCGATCGCTAATCTCAAAGGCGTCCTGCTGATCGTGGGTCACAAAGATCGCACTGGTGCCGCTGGCTTTGATGATACGCCGCAGCTCCTTTCGCATCTGAATGCGGAGGTTCAGATCCAGACTGCTAAAGGGCTCGTCCAGTAGCAAAAGCCCCACCCCCGGTGCCAGTGCGCGGGCTAAGGCGATGCGTTGTTGCTGGCCGCCGCTGAGCTCATGGGGATAGCGCGCCTTATACCCCTGCAGACCGGTTAGCGCGAGTACCTCCTCCACACGCCGCGCCTGCATGCTGCGGCTCAGCCCTTTGAGGCCAAAGGCGACATTTTGCGCCACGCTCATATGGGGAAAGAGCGCGTAGTTTTGAAACACCATCCCCACCCGCCGTTTCTCCGGCGGCAGAAAGAGCCCCGCCCCACTGAGCACCTCACCGGCTAGAGACACGGTGCCGCCATCGGGCTCCTCAAAACCGGCGATCATCCTCAAAAGCGTCGATTTACCACAGCCGCTCTCACCCAGAATTGTAAAGATCTCCCCCGCTTCGATCGCCAGATCGACACGGTTGGCCACACAGATCGCCCCTTTGCAGAAACTTTTGCGGACATTTTCCAGCTGCAAGATACTCATGTTTTCATCCTTCGGATTCCCCGCTCTAAAAGAAGCACCGG
>PWVP01000152.1 GCA_003561815.1 Campylobacterota bacterium
CAGCGTATCGTTGCGGCGTACGAGCGTCTCAAAAAGCGCCAGATTACCCAAAAAACCGCTGCCGATCACCAGCGCCGACTCGAAGCGGTGCGTACGGGTTAAAAACCGCTCAAACTCAGCATGGATGGGGTGATACCCGCTAACCAGCTGCGAGGCTTTAGGGCCGTAGCAGCCGTAACTTTTAAGGCTCTGAACCGCCCTTTTAAAGAGCCGTTTTTTATGGGCTAAACCGAGGTAGTCATTGGAGGCGAGGTCGATCGCTTCGGGATGATCCGCGTGAAACATTCGGCGCTCTCGAAACCGTCCGGCTCGCTTGAGGGCGGCCAACTCCCGCTCAAACATCTCTCTCCAAAAAGGGGCGAACCACCTCCAGTGTCATCCCCAGTGCCGTGGATTCGTAGCCCTCCACCTGCCGGATATAGGGCTTACAAAACCCCTCTACCATGCAGCCGCCCGCCTTATCGCGCCAGAGCCCGCTTTGCAGATAACGCTCCAGATCGGCTGGGTCAAACGGGGCGAAGCGGTAGGTGGTGACACTGAGATCCACCAGGTGCAGACGGGCCGTGTGTAAGATGGTGCAGGTAAGAATCGCGATCGCATGACCGCTTTGGCGCAGTAGAGTCTCCCGTGCCTGATGGATATCTTTCGGTTTTCTCAAGATACTCTCATCGGCAGTGACCACCGTATCGGCGCAGAGAATGGGCATATCTTCGCCATAAAGCTTCAGGGCCGAGGCGGTTTTGCCCTCGGTGGCGTGGTAGACAAAGGCGCGCGGACAGCTGTGCTCAAGCGCCTCCTCATCAAACTCACCCGGCGACTGCACAAATTCGATACCTGCCCGTTTGAGCATCTTCGCACGGGTTTGCGACGCGCTGGCTAGTCGGATCGTACTCACTCAAACACTCCGAATCATAAGGGGAATCAAAAGCGCCAAAGGCGCGTGAGCCCGCTGTCGCCAGCGACACGCAAACGAAGTGCGCGTCTGACGATGGCAGATGCCCTTTGGGTGCTGAAGCGTCCTCAGCGGAAGCGTAGCCCTCGAAGCTTTGCTTTGAGGGCGTATAATCAAGTGGATCACCGCTTAGCCGATTGCTTCTTTCAGCAGGGTGATCGCTTTGGCTTTGGCCGCTTCGATCGCGTTGGCGTCTGTACCGCCGCCGCTGGCGAAGTCGTCGCGTCCGCCCCCTTTGCCCCCCAGTTCGGCGGCCACTTCGCGAATCCACGCCCCCGCTTTGATTGGCGCGTTTTTCACCCCGGCGGTGCAGCTGACTTTGTTCTCTTTAACCATAAAGATCAGCACCGCCACGCGCTCATGGCGATTTTTCAGATCATCGACGATCTGCTTGGGATCCCCCGCTTCGAGGGTGTCGATCACCACCGTCACCCCGCCGATACTTTCCGTAGCCAGCGCCTTTTCTGACTGGTTGGCCAGTACTTCGATCTCTTTTTTCAGATCGCGAATCTGGCCCTGGATCCGCTCCACGGCCGCAATCGGGTCGGGGGATTTAAGCCGCGCTTTGAGCGTTTCGATGACGCTGCGCTGATCGCGCAGATAGGCGTAGGCCTGATCGCTCACCACCGCTTCGATCCGGCGCACTCCGGCACTCACCCCGGACTCTTTGGTGATCACAAACAGTCCGATCTCGCTGGTGTTGGCCACATGCAGTCCGCCACACAGCTCGATGCTCTCCTCGCCAAAATCCACCACCCGAACCGTCTCGCCGTACTTTTCGCCAAAGAGCGCCTTAGCCCCCGCTTCGCGCGCCTGTTCGATACTCATCTGCCGCACCTGCGCCTGGCGCGCCTCACTGATAAGCTGATTGACCCGCTTTTCGATTGCATCAAGCTGCTCGGCACTGAGCGCTTTAGGGTAGTCAAAATCAAAGCGCAGCCGCGCGGCATCGACTGAGGAGCCCGCCTGGGTGGCGTTTTCGCCCAGAATCTCACACAGCGCACTGTGGAGCAGATGGGTCGCGCTGTGGTGACGGGCACTCAAGCGCCGCTCACGACTCACCACTGCCTGAACCCTCTGACCCGGCTTTAGGGTCGTCTGTGCTTTGATCTGCGAAAGATTGAGGCCAAAAAATCTCTCGGTGGCCAACACCTCAGCGACCCCCTCGAGTGCACCCTTTTCACCCGCCTGACCGCCACCGGTGGCGTAAAAAGGGGTCTCTTTTAAGAGTACCCAGCCGCTCTGATCCGCTGCGATCGCATCGGCGTGTCGAAAGTGATCGTCCAAAAGAGCCAGCACTTCGGTGGTGTGTTCACTCTGGTCATAGCCCACAAACCGGTTTTCGCCAAATCGCTCCAGCAGCTCTTTAAAGTCGCCATCTTTGGCCGCATCGCCGCTGCCTTTCCAGGCCGCTTTGGCCATCTGGCGCTGGTGATCCATCGCCTTTTCAAACCCTTCGATATCGAGTCGGATATGGTGGCTGCGGAGCATATCCTGTGTCAGATCGAGCGGAAAGCCGTAGGTATCGTAGAGTTTAAAGGCCGCCTCCCCGCTAAAGATCGCTTCGCCTTTAGCCAGCTCTTCGTTAAAGAGCTTCATGCCGTTTTCCAGGGTGGTGAAGAAGCGCTCCTCCTCGAGCTTAATCTGCTCGCTCACCCGATCGGCTGTCTCGAGCAGGTAGCCGTATCCGCGCCCCATCATCTGCGCCAGGGTCGGCACCAGCCGGTAGAGAAAGGGCGCTTTCATCCCCAGCAGATAGCCGTGGCGCACCGCCCGGCGCAGAATCCGGCGCAGCACATAGCCGCGCCCCTCTTTATCGAAATGGACCCCCTGAGCGAGCAGGAAGGTAACCGCGCGGATATGATCGGCGATCACCCGGTGGCTTGCCCCTTGGCTATCGGGGCTATAAGGCTGTGCGGTGATGGTGGCGATCGCCTCGATCAGCGGTTTAAAGAGGCTGCTGTCGTAGTTGTTAAACACCCCCTCTTTCACCGCCGTGATGCGCTCAAGCCCCATGCCGGTATCGATGGAGGGTTTGGGCAGTGGATGGAGCACCCCCTTCTCATCGCGGTTATACTGCATAAAGACCAGATTCCACACCTCTAAGAAGCGATCGCCTTCGCCGCCGAAGGTGTCCTCCGGGCCGTTAAAGTGCTCTGCACCCTGATCGAAGTAGATCTCGCTACAGGGGCCACACGGGCCGGTATCGCCCATCTGCCAGAAGTTATCGGCATCCCCCATCCGCTCAATCCGATCGGCGGGCACATAGTTTAACCAGATCTGCTCAGCCTCATCATCACTCTCATGAACCGAGATGTAGAGCTTCTCTTTAGGCAGTGCGATCACCTCGGTGAGAAAGTGCCAGGCGTGGGCAATCGCTTCGGCTTTAAAGTAGTCGCCAAAGCTGAAGTTACCCAGCATCTCGAAGAAGGTGTGGTGCCGCGCGGTGTAGCCGACATTCTCCAGATCGTTGTGTTTGCCCCCCGCGCGCAGACAGGTCTGGCTGCTAACGGCTCTGGGGGGATTGGGTGCGGGCACCTCTCCGACGAAGATCGGCTTAAACGGCACCATTCCGGCGTTGGTAAAAAGCAGCGTCGGGTCATCGGGAATCAGCGGGGCGCTCTTAATCACCTGATGATCCTGATTCTCAAAGTAGTCCAAAAAAGCTTGTCGGATATCCACTGGTCTTCCCCTCACATGATAAAGGGTTCGATCATAGCCCAAAAGCCCCAAAGAGAGGCTTTATTTTTTGTGCGACTCCAAAAGGGCCAGTTGCGCTTCGATCGCGCCGCGTACACTAAAGAGCCAGAGGCGGTGGGCGAAGAGGTACTCAAGATTGAGGCGATCCTCCTCGGCTCGGTTTTGAACCGGCGTGACCACGATGCGGGCGATATCGAGCTCTTGATTGATTACCAGCCCTCGCAAACTCTCCCAGAAAAACTTCTTAAAGTCGGGATCCTCAAGCCGCTTTTTAAAGCGATCGATCTCGGCTACCCGCTCTCGGATCGCCCCAAAGTCGGCCTGTTTAGCCTGCTCCTCTTTAGAGAGCTTCTCCAGATCCAGACAGAGGGCGGCTACCGCCTCTTGCAGCGGAATCAGCGTCTTTAGAGTTTCCAGCCCGTTTTCGCGCATCGCCTCCAGGCGCGCCTGGGTGTGATCGAGAAAGCGGCTTTGCTCCTTTGGGCTGAGCGGCTTGAGTTTGAGCGGCTTTTTGATAAATCCCCTATCCACATAGCGATCGATCACCTCACGAAAGGGCATATCGATCGCCCCGTCGATGTGACACCCCCCTTCGGTGGCATCGATCGTCTCCATCTGGTGACGGGTCTCGGCGATATTCTGGATAAAGAAGTTGCGAAACAGCACCCAGGTGTCGTTGGTGCGCACCTGGCCTTCGCCCCCCCAGGCAGGCAGGTAGATGCGCTCCTCCTTCTCCATCCGCTTAACGACGCTGGGATCCCGTTCACTAAAGAGGTGATCGCTCGCGTGGGTGGCGCGCTCATCGGCGCTGTAGGCGAGATCCTGACCCAAAAGCACCACCCGTTTAAAGCCGAGCAGAAAGGCGAGCTCATAGGCGAGATTGGCCGCACTCATGCCGATACCCGCATAGCCGAACTTCTCCAGCTCAAAGGCGACCATATAGCCAAAGGGGCGCAGAATAATGCTCCGTGTTCCCTTCACAGCGGTGATCACATCGCGGTGCTGCACAGCGCTGAGGGCAAAACAGCCGACCTGTTTTTGAAACGCTTCGCTGCTCTTTTTAAAGAACTCCGCGGTGAGCGGTACGCGCTCTAAAGAGGTGACGATATCGGGCACAATGCCCCATTTTTCTAAAATCGGCAAGCTCGCATCGACGCTGATAATCGTCACATGAGAAGCGATCTCCTTTAAGAGCGGCAGCTGCTTAGTCAGCGACGGGCCGGTGGCGACGGTGATGGCCAGCGGGCTGTTTTTGCCCTTTTGGCGCAGCTGCGAAAAGGGGGTGGCGGTGAGCAGATCGGGCAGATTGGCCAGGAAGTGGTCGACACCGATCAGTGAATCCTCCAGATCGTTGCCGTGGCTTTTAACCGTCTGGATAATGGCGTGGATCAGCCTTTGGTTCACCTGCTCAATCTGACTCTGGTAGCGGTGGTAGAAGTTGATCGGCATGTGCAGATCGTAGAGCTTGAGATAGACGCTAAAGCCCGGCAGCCTGGTCAGGCTCATCGCCAGATGGCCGTCAAGATCCTCTGGATGGATCAGTACCAGCCGCAGTGATGTGATCGCCTCGGAGAAGTCGTTAAGATGCAGGGCGATAAAGAGAATCTCCACCTCCGGCTCAAACACCACCAGATGCTGATGGGCGGGGTTTTTCAGTAGCGTCTGGATTAAAAAGCCGTTACCCAGCCCGAAAAGACACAAAAAGGGGTATTTATAAAGGGGGGCGAAGGATTGAAGCTGGCGGTTGAGATCCTCAACCGGTTTCTCATAGAGCGGCAGATGATCGATCACATCGATGAGGTTGACCTCTAGCGGATCGCTTCCGGCAAACACCTCAAAGCGGCTGTTGGCCTCAACCGACTCCAGGCGCTTGTAGAGCTCGGGGTTGATGCTCTTAAGCGCCTGGAGATTTTTGTGATAGATCGCCTCCACTTACTGCAGCAGCCTTAGGACATTCTCCTGAATCTGGTTGGCTTGAGACAGTGCGAAGCTGCCCGATTGAGCAAGGATGCTCTGTTTGGAGAAGTTGGAGCTCTCTTCACCGAAGTCGAGATCGCGGATGGTGGACTCTGCGGCCTGGACATTCACCCGGGTGTTGGAGACATTGTTGATGGTCACTTCGATCTGGTTCTGCACCGCACCGATATCGGCCCGGATCTCATCGAGCAGCTGCAGGGCTGAATCGGCGATATCCATCGTCATCATCGCCCCCTGACGGGTGGTCACCCCGACGCCCAGATTCTGGCCCGCTGCGGCGGATTGTACGGCGTTGGCAAAAGCCCCGGCCGCTGCGCCCTGAAGCGCACTGAAGTTGCCCACCACATCCTGCATATTGGAGAAGGATTGATAGCCGTTGGAGTTGATCACATCGGCGAGGCTTCCGGTGGCGGTGTAGTTGATATCCCGTGCGGTGTTGTGCGTCAGACTCAAGCGGCCGTAGTTCTCATGGGCGGATGCAGAGATATCGCCCAGCTGAAGCAGGTTGCCCCCCTCATCGGAGGAGACATGGATCCCGCGGCCATCACGGCTGGTGAAGTTGATCCGCCCCTGCTCATCGATACTGGCGGTAACGCCGGTGAGCATGGTAAAGGAGTTGACCGCGTTGACCAGGTTGCCGTTGCGATCGTTATCCTCCAGCCCCTCGATATCGCCGATCTGAATACCGTTGATATTGAGGTTACGGACGGTGCCGCCCTGAACCGCCTCTTCGCCGGTGGATTGGACGCTAAAGTGCGCCCTTGAGCCGATCACATCACTGACTTTGTTGATCGCCTCTGCCAGGGCCCCCACACCGGTTCCGGCGCTGTAGGAGATCTTCACGCTCTCAAGCTGAATCGGAGCGGCGCCGGTGGGGCTTTGGAAGGTCAGAACCGTTTCAGAAGAGGCGGTGATGGTGGCGGTGGTCTCAAACCGCACACCACCGATTTTGCTCGCAAGGGTGGAGCCGATGGAGGCGTTGACCGTCTCGTTTGAGAAGGCGCCGATCTGGAACTCTTTATTGATAAAGCTTCCAGCCAGCAGCTTCATGCCGTTAAAGCTGGTCTGCAGCGCGATGTTGTTGAGCTGCTCGACCAGCCGCCCGATATCCCGCTGGATCGCCATACGGGAGGATTGGCTCTGGCCATCCTGGGCGGCCTGAATCGCTTTGGTTTTGATCGTATCGACGATCTTGATCTGCTCATCCATCGCCTTATCGGCGATCTGAATAATCCCGATCGCATCGTTGGCGTTTCGAACCGCCTGGCCCAGAGCGTTTGCCTGACTTCGGAGACTATCGGCGATCGCCATGCCGGAGCTGTCATCGGCCGCTTTATTGATTCGAAGGCCCGAAGAGAGCCGTGCGACCGACTGATCGATCTCCCGGCTGGTCGCCTGTGAGTTGGTCAACGCATTCATCGATGCGATGTTGGTATTGATTTTTAAGAACCCCATTTGGCCTCACTCCTTAGGATTGGGTCGTTGCTACGGCTGGTAAGCATGGAGTGTTCCTTTTTTACACGGCGGCCCTCTTTTTTAGATATTGAAAAATCTATGGTAAAATATTTTTAAAAGGAGAATGCGATGAGAAAACTACTTTGGATGCTGGCATTGATGCCGGCGCTGCTGTTTTCAGCGGAGGCGAAGCTCGAGGCGCTTTTGGATCGGGCTAAGACGGAGGGGAAGATGGCGATGATCTTCATTGAGACCCAGGATTGTCCCTGGTGTCAGCGGATGAAGGATCGCACCTTTACCAATCCGCGTGTGGCGGCAAAGCTGGAGGCGGATGTGGTGGTCGAGTATTTCGATAAGGATCGCGAGACGCTGCCACGGATCTACGGTGCGCGCACGGTGCCCACCATCCATCTGCTCAGTAGCGAAGGGCAGATGCTAATGAGCATCCCCGGCTTTATGCCGCCCGGCCCGTTTTTAGATCGGATCGAGGCGGCGGAAGCCGAAATGGATCTTTAGGGGGCGACAAACGCCCCAACCGCCTCTTCGATCGCCCTCTTATCAATCACCGTCTCATGGCAGCAGCGCTGGCTAAAGAGCGCTTCGATGGAGGTGGGGATCGGTACCGAGTAGCGTTGCGCGATCGCCTTTAACGCCTCTTTATCCTCAACACGCTCACCGCTACTGATCGCCGAAAGCACCATCGGAGAGAATTTGGTCCACTCGGCGGTGCCGTAGATCACACACCGTTTGCTCTGGCTCAGATCGGCGGCCTTAAGGCAGGTGGCGGTGTGCGGATCCATCACATAGCCCCGACGGGCCATCTCACGAATCGCGTTTGAGACCTCCTTCTGATTGGACCACGCCGCATCAAAGAGCGATCGAAGCGCCTCAAGCTCCTCTTCACTGAGCTGGTAGCTTCCCGTCTCGCTCAGCCTCTCCATCAGCTCACGGGTACGATCCGGGCCGAAGAGATCGAAAAGAATCCGCTCGACATTGGAGGATTTGAGAATATCCATCGCCGGCGAGCTGGTTTTGATCAATCGGCGCTTGTTGAGATCGTAACGGCCGGTGGTGAGCAGATCGGTCAGGACATTGTTATCATTGCTCGCGATGATGATTTTGCCCAGCGGAAGCCCCATCTTCAACGCATAGTAGGCCCCCAGCGCGTTGCCGAAGTTGCCCGAGGGAACCACCACATCGAGCCTTTCGCCCAGATCGATCTCGCCCAGGCGCACCATCTGCAGATAGCTGTGAAAGTGGTAGAGGATCTGAAAGAGAATCCGACCGAAGTTGACCGAGTTGGCCGCGCTAAGGTGGATATGGCTCTCTTTGAGTTTGGCTTTGAAACGCTCGCTGCTAAGCAGACTCTTTAGCGCCTGCTGTGCATCGTCAAAGTCGCCGTGAATGCCCAGTACCTTGAGATTGGGTGCATCGAAGGTGACCATCTGCAGCCGCTGCACATCGCTGGTGCCCCCATCGGGGTAGAGGCAGACCACACGGGTGCCCGGACGGTTTTCGAAGCTCTTAAGCGCCGCCGGGCCGGTGTCGCCGCTGGTGGCTGCGAGGATCAGATACTCTTCACCCCGCTGCTTCGCCAGCGCAGAGAGGATCACCCCAAAGGGTTGCAGCGCCATATCCTTAAAAGCGCGGGTCGGCCCGTGCCACAGCTCGCTCACATAGAGGCGATCGTTTAGCCGCTTAACCGGTACGGGATTGGCCGGATCGTCGAAGCGGTCGTAGCAGGCGAGCGCCTCATCGATGAGCGACTCGTGCAGATCGGTTGCTAAGCGGCCGAGCAGATCCTTTGCCAGCGCCTTGTAGTCCAGCGGCAGCAGACTCTTAAGCGCCGTGATATCCAGCAGCGGCAGCTCACTCGGGGCGTAGAGTCCGCCAAAATCCGCCGCGGGTGAGAGGATCGCCTCGCTAAAGGGGACCGATTCGGGGCTTTCGGGCTTTTTGCCGCGGGTGGGGTATAGACGCATCTTCGCTCCTTGGCCGTTTTGGGCGAATTATACCCATCTGGTTATAATTACTGCGAAAACTCGCAGCAAAGCAACCGATGGCAGAGATCCGGCTCTCAAAATCCCACCTCTTTTATAACCTCGCGACCCTCTCGCGGCTAGCGGGCAGCTTAGCGCGCATTATGGCGGTGCTTAAAGACAACGCCTACGGCCACGGGCTTAAGGAGTTCGCCCCTTTAGTCGCTGCCTATGGGATCCGGAGTGTCGCGGTGCGCACCAACCGTGAAGCGGCGATCGTCTCACCGCTGTTTGAGGAGGTTCTTATCCTCGCCGATCGCCCCGATGTGGCTTTGATAGACCACTGCCACTACGCGCTAAACGATATGATCCACATGAAACATTTCCCCGCCGGCACGACGGTGCACCTGAAGGTGGACACCGGTATGGGGCGAAACGGAGTCGCCGCCGCTGAGGTGATCGCGTCGGTTAAGGCGCTAATCGCACACGGTCTGAAGCTTGGCGGCGTCTTTTCCCATCTGGCTGGAGCCGATGAGCTGGATGGCTCCTTTAAGGAGCAGGAGGCGGTGTTTGCATCGGTGCGCCAGCGGATCGAAGTCTACTGCGATGAGAACGCCCTGCCCTACCCGCTCTTTCATCTCTACAACAGCGCTGGATTGATGCGGCGCGATGGCACCCCCGATCGCTACGATCGGGTGCGGCCGGGTATCGCACTGTATGGCTACGGCGATCTGCCCGCTGCGCTGGGGGTGCGCGATCTCAAGCCGGTGCTCTCGCTCTGGGGCGATCGCCTCTCAACCCGCACCCTTCAAAGGGGCGATCGGGTCGGCTACGGCGGGGTGTTTAAGGCACCCGAAGCGATGGTGGCCAGCACCTACGATGTGGGCTACGGCGATGGGTTTTTACGCCTGAGTGGAGAAGAGGGCTACACCACGCCGGAGGGGAGGCGGGTTTTAGGCCGTGTGAGCATGGATAATATGAGCATCGAAGGCGAGGCCGATCGCCTCTGCATTCTGGGCGATGCCGATCATCTCGCCCGATTGCGCGGTACTATCAGCTACGAGGTGCTTGTGCGGCTGAGTCCTGCGATCAAGCGGGTGGTTGAGCCCTAGCGGTCTGTAATCCGTAAAATCCGATCGTCGCCTTCGCGGGGGCTGCCCCGTCCATCGCGGTTGCTGGTGAGCAGATAGAGTGCTCCATCGGGGCCGACGGTTACATCGCGCAGACGGCCATACAGCCCGGCGTGTTCACCGGTGGCAAAGAGGCGATCGATGCCAACAGCCCGGTAGCGATCGCCACTGCGATCGAGATGGACGCGCAAAAGCGCCTGGGATCGGAGGGTGGCGACATAGAGATCGCCCTGCCAGAACGCCATGCCCGCCGGGGGCACCGAAACATCCGGCCAGGCGATGATGGGATCGATAAAGCGGCTGTCTGAAACGGCCCCCACCGCCAGCGGCCAGCCGTAGTTGCCCCCTTTTTTGATCACATTGATCTCATCAAACGCCCCAAA
>PWVP01000009.1 GCA_003561815.1 Campylobacterota bacterium
ACCGACAACTCAGATTCTAGGCTCAAACGGACTTGATAGCAACCAGCGTTCAGCACAGATCGGCGACGATCAGCGACGATCAGCACAGATCGGCGACGAACGCGACAGATCGACAACCGCAAATTTCTGCAGAGAATCGATCGACTTTGCATCGCTGATCGGCGACGTTGCACTTGAGATCTACGGCGAGCCGACGCGCAAGAACGCTGGCCAGTACGTCTACGGAAAGAGCGGCAAGCTGGTTATCCGGCTCAAAGGCAACTGGTCAGACTTCGCGGCTGATCAGCACGGCGGCACGCTGGCACTGATCGAGCACGCGCTCGGCTGCAACCGTTCGGATGCGATGCGATGGCTCGCTGATCGCGGATTCATAACGCGTCGCGAGGATGATCTCGGCAGCGCCATTCAGCGCACCTTCACGCAACCGCTACGCATCGATGACGATCTACCTGATCGAGATCAAGCGGCGGCGGATAAGGCGGCCTGGATCTGGGATCACGCGACACCGGCGCGCGCGGATCATCCGTATCTGATCGCGAAGGACATCAACCTCGACGGCCTACCTGTTCGCGAGTATCGCGGCGCGCTGGTCGTGCGGCTGCAAAAGGATGGCGAGCTGGCTGGTCTGCAGTTCATCCAGCGCGACGGCATCAAGCGTTTCAACCGAGGCATCGACAAGGTCGGCGCGTTCGCGCTGATCGGCGATGATACCGGCGACGGCCGCATTCTCTGCGAAGGTCTTGCTACCGGCGCAACTGTCTATGCCGCGACCGGAAAGCAAGTGATCGTTGCAATCGATGCCGGCAACCTCGTTCACGTTGCGAAAGCGATCGGACGTCCTGGTGATGTGATCGCGGCGGACAACGACAACCGGCCTCGACCTGATCATCCTTGCACGCGAGCACTGAGCACTTACGGCACCGGACACCGCAAGGCGCTGGCGACTGGTCTGCCGATCTTCATGCCGCATCAGCCAGGCGCGGATTTCAACGACATCGGCACCGAGGCGACAGCTGAGACATTTGCGCGCGCACCGATCAGCGAGCTACCGACCTTTGACGCATGGAAGCTATCTCGCATCGATACCGATGCCGACACCGATCAGCTACTCGCCGATCTCGGCAAGAGCACCGATGAAAAGCGCGCAGTTCTGGCGATGGCGAGCGATGGCGTTGCACCTAAGACCATTGCCGACTCGCTCGGCTGCTCGAAAAAGAGTCTCGAGAAGGCGCTAAGGCGCTGGCGAGATCAGGTCAGGCTCGCCGATGACACTGCCGACGCGCAAGCAACTGCGGCGCTGGCGATGACCATCGCGTTGAAGCTCGCACCTCGATCACCGCACCAGTATCGGCTCGCGGATATTCGCGTCTTGATCGATCAAGCCAGCGCACCCGGAACGATTCATCCGGCGACGCTGGATAGCATCATGCAACGGCTCGAGTATGCGCAAGGACACCGGCACAAGGCGGCGCTGGACGCGATACGGCTACCGGCCGACGCATGGCGCAACCACGATATTGAGCGACCGACTCAGCTGCCGACGCTCACCGAGGATGACCTGCACGGCGGCATCCTCGTCGCTTCACCGATGGGAAGCGGCAAGACACAGATCATCGGCAAAGGCGCGGCCGATCTTGCGCTGCAGCTGCACGAGCGGTTCCTTGCGATCACGCATCGGCGGACGCTCACGCGAGAGCAATCGCACCGGATCGAGACGGATCATTACGGCGACCTCGATCACGGCCAGGCGCAGTTCGTACAGTCGCTGGCGACATGCCTGCCGAGCATCGCACGCCAGGACCATGCACCGTTTATCGAGAATGCCTCAGTCATCTTTATCGATGAAGTTCAACAGTGCCTGCGGTTCCTCGAGTCTGCCAGTCACTGCCGCACGGCAGGCGCGACGAATGCGGACGTTTACGAGAAGCTGAAAGAGATCGTTGCGCGCGCGCGTTGCGTGATCGCGGCCGATGCTGGCATGGACGAAAGGACGCTGCGATTCATGGAAGAATGCCGGCCAGGCGAGCGGTTCAGGATCATCGCGGTCCGAGAGCCGGCCGATGCCGGTATCAACGCGGTCTACAAGTTCGGTCAGTCGGCACCGGCGGCAGCGATCGAGCACGGCCTGGAAGAGCTGGCACGCGGCGGCAAGGTCTACATCGCGACCGAAGGCAAAGGACGCGCGGCGCGGCTCGGCGAGCTGTTCAAGGCGAAAGGCATCAGCACGCTGTGCATCCATGCCGACAATGCCGGCGAGCCTGAGCAGGCGGCATTCATGGCCGATGCGGACGGCGAGAGCCTGAAGTATCAGGTCGTGATCGCTTCGCCAGTGATCTCGAGCGGCGTCTCGATCGAGCACAAGGGTATCGACGCCAGCAAGCGTTTCACGCTCGGCATCTATATCGGCGGCGGCTTCGTCTCGACGCCAGCGGATGCGGCACAGCAACTGCGGCGCGTTCGGTATCTCGATCAGTTCCATCTAGCGATCATTCCGAACAACCGCGCGGCTGGCGATCAACACGCGATCAATGCGCTCTACTCAGCCGAGCGCGCGACCGAGATCGAGCGCACACCGATCCGCGCTGATCGCTTCGATCACTTCGTCGCTGGCATCCGCACGGACGAGGCGAACCAGCGCGCTGATTTTGCATCCGGCCTGCTCTGGCAGCTGACGGCTGCAGGCTGGCGGATCGATCAGACCATCGACGCCAGCGCGACCGACGGCACGACGGCGGCGATCAA
>PWVP01000243.1 GCA_003561815.1 Campylobacterota bacterium
GCGATCGCGCTGGCGATGCGGCTCTTTGAGGGGGCCACTTTCATACTCTATCACGGCTACATCGTCCCCAGCGATACGGTCAGCGAGCGCTACAACCTCGCGGACAAGGAGATCTCTCAGATGCACGAGCAGATGCGCCAGAGTGCCAGTGAGGAGCTGGAGCGGTTTAAAGCCACCCTCCCCTCAGAGGCCACCCTGGAGACACTGCTTCTGCCTGCCACCTCTCCGGCCCAGGATATCCTGAGTGCCGCGCTGGAGAGCGAGGCGGATCTGATCGCACTGGGCACAAAAGGGGTGGGCTCCTTTATGCCGATGATGGTGGGCAGTGTCGCCGATGCGATGCTAAGGCGCGCACCAATCGATATGTTGATCTACAAGAGTTAGCCGTGGCGTTTGAGTGGCTGGCCAGCCTGGTGGTGGAGATGATGGTTCTGGTTCTCTTAGGCGGGCTGGTCGCCTGGTGGCTCCTGCGGCGCATGACGCGGATGGAGCAGATGCAAGAGGGTACTAACGAGCCACCAGAAGAGTCGGATCCACCCACACCCCGTTAAGCCGCACACCCCAGTGCAGATGCGGCCCCGTCGCCCGGCCGCTGCTGCCCACCGTGCCGATCACCTCCCCTTGATCCACCCGATCGCCAGCGCGCACCGCGATGGACTCCAGATGGCAGTAGAGCGTCAAAAGCCCCTGACCGTGATCGAGCAGCACCATCTTGCCGCAGAAGAAGAGATCGTCTGTCTTGATCACCTCCGCTTTTTGGGGCGCACCGATGGGGGTGTGTCGCGGCGCGGCGATATCGAGGCCATTGTGGCGGTTGCGCGGCTCACCGTTAAAGTAGCGGTGCAGCCCAAAGGCGCCACTGATGCGTCCCCCCACAGGCTGCTTAAAGGCCAGCGGCGCGATCGCCTCGGGGCTAAAGCGGGCATAGGCAGCCTCCATCCGTTTGCGCTCTTTGGCGATCCGATCGAGCTGCTCCTGGGAGGGGTGGACATAGCTCTCAGCATCGATGGTGATGTACTGGGAGGGGTAGTCGCGCTCATGCACGCTAAAGGCGATCAGGCTCTGGGTGCCTGAGCGCTCTATCACCCGCACCGCCTGCGCTTCGCGGCTGCTGGCTGAGAGGTCGATACCCACCAGCGCGGCGTATTGACCATCGGGCAGCCGCTCTAAACGCAGGGGGCGATCGCCCAAAAAGGCCTTAGGGCGCTCATCATAGATCCCCAGCTCAATCAGTGCCACGCCACCTGGGGCTGCTAAGGGCTGAAGCGAGAGGGCCCAGAGCCAAAGAGGTAAGAGAAAAAGTATCCCGATTCGCATGCGCCATCATGGCAGCGGCTTGCTTTTTTTACCCTGAGTCTTCAACCCTTTTGCGTTATGCTATAGGCAAAGAATTGGGGACAATATGACAAAAGAGTTGGTTTTAGGTAACGGGCGGTTTTTTATAAACTACGATGCATTCTACAATCTGCGCGATCTCTACTTCCCCCATGTGGGCAAATACAACCACTGCGGCGGCCACCCCAACGGGCTGGGGGTGTGGGTAGGCGATCGCTTTTGCTGGATCGATGCCAGCTGGGAGCGCCACTTTAGCTACGAGAAGAAGTCACTCTGTACCCTGACGGTGCTGCGCCACGAGCAGCTGGGTGTCGAGCTGCGCATTCGCGACTGCATCCACAAGCGCGAAACCCTGCTGCTAAAGGCGATCGAGGTGCGAAACCTCACCGACAAGCCGCAGAGCATCCGCCTGGGGTTTTACCACTGGTACCATCTGGAGGAGACGGGGATCGGAAACACCGTCTACTACCACCCCAAGCTCAAGGGGCTTTTGCACTATAAAGGGCGCTGCTGCATTCTTATTAGCAGCGATCGCGACTTTCGCTACACCACCGCCCAGCGGTGCGATCACGGCAGCAGTTGGCGTGCGATCGAGACGGATACGATGGATCACAACCCGATCGTACAGGGGGATGTCGATAGTGCTCTGATGATCGATCTGGCGGTTGCGGCGCAGGGCAGCGAGCAGTGCTGCTACCGCATGATGGTGGGCCAAAACTTCGATAGCGTCGCGGCGCTCAACCAGATGGTTCAGACCCGCACGGCCGAGCGGATGATCGAGGAGACGGTCAGCTACTGGCGCTCCTGGATTCGTGAAAAGAGTGCGCTCCATCCAGGGCTGCCGCTGGCGATGACGGCGCTTTATAGCCGATCGCTTCTGCTGATTCGTGCCCACATGGATCACGGCGGCGCAATTCTGGCGGCCAATGACACCGATATCTATAAATTCAACAAAGACCACTACAGCTATATGTGGCCGCGCGATGGGGCCTTTACCGCCATCACCCTGGCCCAGGCGGGCTATGGCGACACGGTGCGCAGCTTCTTTGAGTTTTGTGCCCGCCATCAGAGCAGCGAGGGGTATCTGATGCACAAATACTCCCCCGATGGGACCGCCGGCTCCTCCTGGCATCCGTGGTGCGATGCCCAGGGAGCGTATCAGCTACCCATCCAGGAGGATGAGACCGCGCTGGTGATCGCCGCGCTGGGGGAGTACTACCGCGCGACCAAGGATATCGAGTTTATCGATCAGCTCTACGATCGCTTCACCCGCCCGGCAGCGGAGTTTATGATCGCCTACCGCGATGAGAGCGGGATGGTGCTGCCCAGCTATGATCTGTGGGAGGAGCGCCGGGGCGTGATGAGCTAC
>PWVP01000029.1 GCA_003561815.1 Campylobacterota bacterium
ATTCGGGCCTGCTCCTGACGGCAACAGATCCTATCATACAATGCTATGCTTCAACCCGCAAACTCGCGTTGTCGTAGTACATCAATAAGTCTGCATCCTCCTGCAACACCTCTTCGGGCAGGCGCTCGGCGACCTGCACGATTGTCTCGTAATCGTTTCTCTGCCAGGCATCGGCGAAGCCCGCGCGGACGGCCTCGGTGCGGAACTTCCGCAGGCGGCCCCTCCCGTCGACGTACTCCTTGAACTCGCGCAGGAGAGCCTTTCGTCGCAGCTTCTCCAGGTCACCGGCCTTGTTGGGATCGGGCACGTACCAGCGATCCCTCTCATCCTGCAGGAAGTTCTGCTCCAAGATCTCGCTCAACTCAGGAAGCTCCTCGTGACGCGCCTGGTGGAGCTGCTGAAGGAAGCGGGGCTGGATGTCCTGGTAGGTCTGCGGATGGCCGCCGGTGTGGGGATCGAGCTGCTGGCGCAACCATTGGATCGTGCTCTTCTCGTCGTCGACGAAGTAAGACAACTGAGCCACGCTCTCGGCCTCCAGCCGAGCACGATCGTACTCGGGCACCTGATCGGGCAGAAAGAACATCCCATCCCGCTCGACGAAGCGCTCTCGGAGGCCCTTGTAGAACTCAGCGGCGGACAGCGGCACGGTCGCGCCCCGCTGGATGTGAAAGGCGACCATCCGGTCGAAAAGGAGGTAGTCCTGGCGCTCGGAGAGGGTCTCCAGTTCTCCGTCGGTCCGGACGACAACAGGGAGCTGGGCCAGGTGTTGGCGTACAAAGGCCCAGGCACCCGCGGTTGTACCGGCTTGCTCCAGGAAGCGGTCCTGAAATCCGGAGCGAGGCTTGTAAGCCGAGATGACGAGATCCTGTTTCGCCGCGCTCGCTGCTGTGACCTGGCGGTATGACTTGGACTGCTTATCCAACGTTCGCACGTCAGCCACCATGAACCCGGCGGACAGCAGCGCCTCTTGAATAGCGTTCCAGACAGCATTATGGCTGTTGTGGAACTCCACGGTCATCCAGTGACCGGGCTTCAGCCAGTGGAAGTATTGTGAGAACGCCTGACGCATCAAGTCTTGATAGTCCTGTAACGTCTTCTCTTTCGCCTGATCGACGATCGCCTCTGGCTCGCTCTCGGTCCAAATCTCGTGCCAGGACTCCACCAGGTAGTTGAGATCCGCGTAGTAGATGTTTTCGCCAAATGGCGGATCGGTGAAGATGTAGTCGATGCTGTTCATCCATGGGCACTGTGCCGCAGCAGATTGCGTTGCAATGCTGACATTGTCAGCTTGCGTGTGGAGTCGCCCAAAGGCACGCACAAGGCGCTTGATCTTACCTCGCAAGATATACCAAGGAGATACTTCGGCGATATTCGAGCCGATGTAGTAAACGCCACTGAGGTAGCGATTTACTTGAGAATAGTGCGTTGGACTGTAGCGATTCAGAAGTGACAGTCCCCAGATCGCTTGCTCGATAACGAAGAACATGAACGCTCGCAGACGAGTGTCCTTCACTTGTCTTGCCCTACTCCAAAGCTCACTGAGTGCGTGGCGAGCGCGAGGAAGGAAGAACTGATGGAGATGCGTCACACCGTGGTCTGCCATAACCGCGCGTTGATGCGTCATGTGCATGAAAGGCAGTTCTTGCGTAGGAAAGACTGGCGGAACACTCAGGGAATTGATGCGCTCCAAAGCCTCTAGATCAGATTCATCAGGCGTCTTCTGATACTTGGTACGGCCCACCTTGTACTCAATCATGACGGGTATCCGCTTCAAGGTCTTGACGGAGCGGTCCAACACGGGATCGAATTGGGTCACGTAGTATTTCTCAAGTCTGCTCTTGGTCACCGCAGCCCCGCAGTGCGGGCACTCGAATGTGCGCTTGACTTGCCCATCGTCATCCAACGCAGCATCGTAGAAGACCACCTCACCACTGCACTGAGGACAGATCAGGACCTCACTCCAGACCGTGTAGCTGATCCGCCCCTTTACGCCTGCCTCGCCCTCCTCTTCAACTCGCTTCACCGGCACGCCGTAACGGGTACCTCCAACTTCTTCGCAATCCTCATCGTCCTGTTCGTGCCACGTCTCGTACATCCAACCGATTTCATCCTCGACCTCTTCAAGAATGCGCTCGGCCTCACGCTGAAAAGCCTTGACATCCACAGGGACGTTATAGTTGTACGCGATGAAAGTCGCCGCAGGCGATAGATCAACAAGCACGGCCTTGCGAGATCCCAGATGCGTGATAACCCTACCACCATCGTGGGCCACGTTATCCTCATCGACACGATAGCCCAGTTCCTCGACCGCCTTGCCATCCCCACATAATTGCGCTGCAACCCCCGCCATCCCAGTCCCGCAGAAGCCATCGAAGATCACGTCACCGGGTTCCGTATAGTGTAAGATGTAACGCATGACGGCCTTATGCGGGACCTTGGTGTGATAGGAATGAGCTCGGTAGATAGCACTGTGCTTCCCCTCAGACACATCCGCGGCAAAGGGCTCGCGATGGTAGACTGACTCGCCATCAGCTTCGTCATCGCTGTCATCCGGCAGTCCTAACTCCTGGCGCAGCTGCGCCCGCTGCTCCTGCCAGCGCTCGATGATCTCCCGTAGGAAGGGGTTAGGGCACGCGGTGTAGTACGGGGGGTCGGAGAGGGCCAGGATGTCCTCGTCCTGGCCGA
>PWVP01000079.1 GCA_003561815.1 Campylobacterota bacterium
TCTAGCCGCTCATAGCCGCGATCGAGGTGGTAGATACGGTGAATCCGGCTGCGCCCCTGTGCCGCCAGAGCCGAGAGCACCAGGGCGCTGCTCGCGCGCAGATCGGTCGCCATCACATCGGCCCCCTGAAGCGGGGTGGGGCCGTTTACGGTGGCGGTGTTTCCGCGAAGCGTGATGCGTGCACCCATGCGTTGAAGCTCGCTCACATGCATAAAGCGGTTCTCAAAGAGCCGCTCCTCTATCACGCTACTGCCCTCTGCCTGGGTGGCCAACGCCATCAGCTGTGCCTGCATATCGGTGGGAAAGCCGGGGTACTCGGTTGTGCTAAGCTGAACCGGACGCAGCCGATAGGCGGGAATCAGTGTGATGGAGTCTGTCTCGATCCCCAGCCCGAAACCCATCTCCACGAGTTTGGCCGTCACCGCTTCGAGGTGGCGGGGGTTGACCTTTTTGAGTGTGATGCTCCCCCCGGTGATGGCGGCTGCACAGAGGTAGGTGCCCGCTTCGATCCGATCGGGAATCACCGTGATAGGCTTAAACTCCAGCAGCTCCCCTCCGGTTCCTTCGATGCTGAGCTCATCGCTTCCGATACCGGTGATGGCGACGCCCGCCTCCTGAAGAATCTCGCACAGCTGCACCACCTCAGGCTCTTTGGCGCAGTTGATGATCTTGGTGGTGCCCGAGGCCAGAGCAGCCGCCATAATCACATTTTCGCTGCCGGTGACGGTAATCTTATCGAAGATGATGGTCGCCCCTTTGAGCCCATGGGGTGCGGTGGCGTGGATGTAGCCCTCCTCGATGCGAATCTCGGCCCCCATCTTCTCCATCGCCTTCAGGTGTAGATCGACCGGGCGCTGCCCGATGGCGCAGCCGCCGGGCAGTGAGACGCGACACTCATGAAAGCGCGCCAGCAGTGGCCCTAGCACCAGAATCGAAGCGCGCATCGTTTTGACGATGTCGTAGGTGGCGGTGGTGCCTTGCATCTGGTGCGTACACACCTCAAAGCAGTCTCGCTTCTCATCTCGTGTATAGCTGCCCCCCAGCAGTCCGATGAGCTTTAAAAAGGTGCCGATATCGGCTACACCGGGGAGGTTGTGAATACAGATGCTGTTTTTAGCGAGGATGGTGGAGGCGAGGATAGGTAGCGCCGCGTTTTTTGCACCGGAGATATTCACCCGGCCTTCAAGCTTGCGCCCCCCTTCGATTTCGATCAGATCCAAAAGCTGGCCTTCTTTTCGTGTGTAGTGTAGTTGCTATTTTGCCAGAGAAGGGGAAAAGTTTCGATTAAGCGAATTTCTTCACTTAGGCTCTTGACAGATTGTCGAATGATTGTTATAATTCCGGCTCAAATTTGGTGATGGGGTATCGTCTAACGGCAGGACAGCTGGTTTTGGTCCAGTTAATCGAGGTTCGAATCCTTGTACCCCAGCCATCTTTGAACTTTTTGGTGTCGCGGAGTAGAGCAGTCCGGTAGCTCGTCGGGCTCATAACCCGAAGGTCGCAGGTTCAAATCCTGCCTCCGCAACCAAGTAATAAATCCCCTCGATAACCCTTTTTCCAAAAAATCAAATCTTATAACGAAGAGCCCCACACTCTCCCGGCTAGTTCGACAAATCCAGTCGATAGCCCACATCGGGGATGTTTTTAATCGTCAGCCCTGAAAGCTTGCCTCGAAGGCGACGAACCAAAGAGCGCAGGGAGTCGCGGCTCATTGGGGTGTTAGGGTAGAGGGTTGCCGCAATTTGATCGTAGGTGACCACTTGCGTGCTCCGATCGAGCAGTAGCTCTAAAAGCGTGATCTCCATATGGGTTAAACTGATGCGACGATCCTCCTGATAGAGCGCTTTGTTGCGATAGGAGTAGCGCACTTTTCCGGCTGTATCGAGGGTGCGCTCGCGGGTGTTGAGTTTGTGGGCACACTGCTTCAGCGCAGAGAGCAGCTGGCTATAGATGATCGGCTTAGGGATAAAATCCTCCAGGCCAAGCTTGACGGCCCGCAAAAGATACTCCTCATACACATGGGCCGTAATCACAAAGATCGGCACCCGGCGGTTGACGCGGCGAATCTCTTCGACTAGCGTCAGGCCATCCATGCCAGGAAGTTGAATATCGGTGATCACGATATCGGGCGCGGTGTGGTGGTAGAGCTCCAGCGCCTCTGTGCCATCCTGGGCGAGAAAAGCCTTCCCGAAACGGTAGCCCAGAAAGGTCTGCAGCTCCCGTGCCACATCGGGATCGTCCTCCACCAACAGAATCTTAAGTGCCCCAAATATCCGCTCGCGCCCTTGCATGGTTACCGTTTAACACCCCTCCATAAAGCTGTCGTAAATCTTACCTTAAGATAGTTTAAGTTTAAAATCATCCGTGCGACACATGGGGGTGGTACACTTATGCCCATTAGAAAGTTGCACGATGGGAGGGGCAATGGGGGAGTCTCTGAACCCACAAGAGCTGGGCGGGCTGGTTTTTGAGCACACCGATGTCGGCATCTGCATTACGGATGCCGGGGGCCTTTTTGTGCAGGTCAATCCCGCCTACTGCAGACTCTACGGCTATGAGGCCCATGAGCTGATCGGCCACCCCTTTACAATCGTCGTTCCACCGGAGCAACATGAGGCGCTCCAAAAGCTCCACGATGATTTTATCGCCGGCCAGGCAGAGCTGGATACCGAGCA
>PWVP01000217.1 GCA_003561815.1 Campylobacterota bacterium
ACCCCAAGGTGCACTTTTTGGTGATTACGCCGGTGGTGGATGCACGCCCCTATCCCGACCCCAACAGCGAGCTCAAACAGGCGGGGCTTTTGCAGTTTCGCGCCAAAAGCGCAACCGCCCTCTTTTATGATCGGCTCGGCCCCAACACGCTGATTTTACAGAAGCGGGGCCAGGAGACTGAAGATGAGCGGGGGTTTATCGTCGAGCTTTATACCCTAAAGCCTTAGTGCAGGCTGCAGCGCCAGAGTGAGCGCACCAGCTTTAGCCGCATGGATGATCGACTCACCCTTTTGGCGCCCCTCATCCAGCGCGGTAATCGCCTCAAACTTCTCCTCATCATCGAGCTGCTCATCCTTGAGAATCCGCTCAATCTCCTCTCGAACCCACGCCCTGTGTAGCACCACCAGCATAGTGACCCCTTTTGGCAAATGCGATCACTTTAGCGCGCTACTCTTACAGCTTTATTTCAAAACCTGCTGCACCACCCGCTCAAGCGCCTCTTTCTGGATCGGTTTACTCAGGTAGGCATCAAAGCCCGCCTCTAAAAAGCGTTCGCGATCGCCCTTGACCGCATTGGCTGTCAATACCACGATGGGGGCCTGCACCCCGCGCTGACGCATCTTTTTCATGGTCTCCGTTCCGGATAGGCCGGGCATATTCTCATCTAAAAGCAGCAGATCAAAGCGGCCCCACACAAGCGCCTCAAGCGCCTCCTCACCGCTGCTGGTCATCCGCACCGCAAACCCCATCCGCTCCATGAGCAGACGAATCAGCAGCTGATTATCGGGCTGATCCTCGACAATGAGCACCTTTAGCCCCTTGACCAGCGCCTGAGCTCCCGAGCGATCGGATGGGCTTGTCTGGGGTGCGGATCGGTGCTCGGCGGGCAGCCACACCACAAAGGTGCTTCCCTCCCCTATCTGGCTTCTAAGGGTAATATCACCCCCCATGCGGCGCGCGAGCGATCGGCTAATGGGTAGCCCCAGGCCGGTGCCGCCATGCAGCGTGGAGTCACTGCCGCGCACCTGTAAAAAGGCATCAAAGATCCGCTCGTGCCACTTTGGATCGATGCCCGGCCCCTCATCGATCACCGAGAAGGCCAGCCGCTTGGCGCCAAAGTCGTAACCGGCTCGAACGGTGATAACCGCGCCGGGCGGGGTGAACTTGATGGCGTTGCTGAGCAGATTACCCAGAATCTGGCGCAGCCGGAAGGGATCGACCACAACCTGCTCAGGAAAGGGATCATCCCAGATCTCCTCTAGTGGAATCTGTTTCTGAGCCGCCGAGGCCGAGAAGAGATCGACCACACTTCGAATCTCCCCTTGAAGCGTGCAGGCGATCGGCTCAATCTCCAGCTCGCCGCTTTCAATCTTGGCAAAATCCAGCACATCGTTAATCACCGCCAGCAGGGTTTTGCCGTTTCGATCGATTGTCTGCAGATAGTTAAACGCCTTGGGGTTGTCAGCGATCTCCTCACTGAGCAGATCCACAAACCCTAAAATCGCATTGAGCGGCGTGCGGATCTCGTGGCTCATGTTGGCCAAAAAGCGATCGCGCGCCTCCCGTGCTGCGCGGGCCTGACGCAGCGCCTCTTCGCGGGCGGTCACATCGTAGCGCAGCGCGATATACTCCACAATCTCGCCGCGATCGTCCACAATCGGCGAGATGGTGCTCTCCACGAAGTACGCCTTACCGCTGCGATTGCGGTTTTTGATCACCCCGTGCCACACCTTTTTCGACTGGATGGTCTGCCACATCTGACGAAAGGCCGACTCCGGCATATCCGGATGGCGCACGATGCTGTGCGGCTGCCCGATCAGCTCCTCTTTAGTGTAGCCGCTAATCTGCGCGAAGCGATCGTTGGCGTAGGTGATCACCCCTTTAGGGTCGGTTTTAGAGACATAGGCGCTCTCATCGGTCACCCGGCGATACTGCTCCAAAAGCGCCAGATTACGAAAGAGCTGACGGGTGTGGCGAAAGTGCCTAAAGGCCAGATAGAGTGCGCCAATCGCCAATGCGATCGCTCCGATTAGTAGCGGCTGCGCCTGGGGCGGCTTTGGGGCTAAAAAGAGTTGCGCCAAAAGGGCGAGCACCATCAAGACCAAAAACAGCATCTGCACCCGAGGACTCTTTGTGTGAACTCCCATTAAATACCCATCACTTTAAAGTTTAATATTAAGCACAACTAAAGTTTGATAGACTATAGCCGATATATTTTGAAACAAATCGACCAAAACCGCACTAAGAAGGATCGTTCCGTGGAGTTTGTGATTTTGGTTGCCATTTTGGCACTGCTGGTTTTGATAGCGGCCGGCTATCTCCTCTTTGGGCTTATCTGCAAGATTAAAGGGCTTTTCTGTTCGCGACAGCTGCAAAAACGCTCACTGCACTACACCCTCTTTCGCCGCTGACTATAGACGGCTCTGGCCCAGGTTCTCCATCAGCGCCTGATGCATCTTCATCAGCCCCTCATCGAAGTGCTGAAGACCGCTCTTCTCACTCCTCTCCAGACGAAGACGGGTGCGCTCTAGCGCCTCCTTTTTCTGAGGCAGCTCCGCTTGAAGCGTGGCTATTTTGGTCTGAAGCTCCTTTTCGGTGTTGTTGACATTGCAGTTTTCGTAGAAGTCGGTCGCCCGCTTATACTCCGCACGCTGCACATCGTTTCGG
>PWVP01000107.1 GCA_003561815.1 Campylobacterota bacterium
GAAGGGTCTGGTGGTTCCTGGCGATGTGATTATCGGGGCGGACAGCCACACCTGTACCCACGGCGGCCTGGGGGCGTTTGCCACCGGTATGGGCTCAACCGATCTGGCCTACACCATGATCACCGGGCGCAACTGGTTTAAGGTCCCCGCCTCCATCAGGGTTGTCGTCACCGGCAAGCCGGGGCCGCATATCTACGGTAAAGATATTATCCTGGAGGTGATTCGTCGCATCGGGGTGAGCGGTGCGCTCTATAAGGCGCTGGAGTTTACCGGCGAGGCGGTGGAGCACTTTAGTATGGACGATCGCTTTAGTCTCTGCAATATGGCGATCGAGGCGGGGGCCAAAAGCGGCATCGTCGCCTATGACAGCATCACCGAAGCGTTTTTGGCCGATAAACAGCTCGCGCGTAAACCGCGCATTTTCCACTCCGATGCGGATGCGAACTACGATCAGGTGATTGAGATCGATGCGGCGGCGCTGGAGCCGGTGATCGCTTACCCTTTCCTGCCGAGCAACGGTCGATCGATGACCCAGGCGCTTAAAGATGATCTCAAGATCGATCAGGTCTTTATCGGTAGCTGCACCAATGGCCGCCTAAGCGATCTGCGCATCGCCGCGCAGATCCTTAAGGGCAAGCGGGTTGCCCCCCATACGCGGCTGATTATCACCCCGGCGACCCAGAAGATCGCTCTAGCGGCCCAGCATGAGGGGCTGATGGATATCTTTATCGAGGCGGGCGCGGTGGTCTCCAATCCCACCTGCGGCGCCTGTCTGGGGGGCTATATGGGGATTTTGGCCGACGGGGAGCGGTGTGTGAGCACCTCCAATCGCAACTTTGTCGGCCGCATGGGTGCACGCACCAGCGAGGTGTATCTGGCCAACTCCGCTGTCGCCGCCGCCAGCGCAGTGGCGGGCAAAATCGCCGATCCGAGATAGATTAAGGTAGGGGTTTATGGACGATCCAAACATCGACTACGCCGCCGCGTTAAAGAGCCTATCGGTTCTTTATGTGGAGGATGATCACGATATTTTAGAGTCGATGCAGCGCCCCTTGGGCCGCCGGATCCAGACCCTGCACACCGCCACCAATGGCGAAGAGGGGCTGGAGGCCTACCACCGCGAAAAGCCTGATGTGATCGTCACCGATATCCGGATGCCGGTGATGGATGGCCTGCGGATGGCCCGCAAGATTCGTGAGGTCGATCCGGCGATTCCCATTATCATCACCTCCGCCTTTGATGAGACCGACTACTTCGTCGAGGCGATCGATATCGGGGTGAGCCGCTATGTGCTGAAACCGATCGATATCGGCAAGCTGATCAGTGCACTGGAGCACTGCGTACGCGAGCGGGTGCTTGAGCGGGCGGTCTATCAGAAAAACGCCGAGCTCAAAACCCACCTGAAGATCCTCACCGAGTACAAAAACGCCGTCGATCTGAGCGCCATCGTCTCCAAAGCGGGGGCCGATGGCCGCATCAGCGAGGTGAACGATGAGTTTTGCCGGATGCTGGGCTATAGCCGTGAGGAGGTGGTGGGTCAGCCCTATGAGATGCTTCACCACCCCGAGATGTCACGAAAAACCCTTGAGGAGATTAGCGCGGCCATCGCCGATCGGCAGGTCTATCACGGCATCGTCAAAAACCGCAAAAAGAGCGGCGAGGCGATCTATGCCAACCTCACCATTGTTCCGATTCTCGATGAGAATAGCGAAGTGGTGGAGTTTGTTGATTTTCGTCAGGATATCACCCAGCTTATAGAGCAGATCTTTACCGATCCGCTAACCGGCTTTCCCAACCGCGCAGCCCTCTTAAGGGATGTGGAGAGCTCACCCGCACCGCTTTTAGCCCTGATTAATATCGACTCCTTTAAGGAGATCAACGACTTTTATGGCAACGAAGCGGGGGATTTTCTGCTCAAAAAGGTGGTCAAGGTGCTGGACGCCTACCTCAGAACCCAGCCGCACAACGCGCGGGTCTATAAGCTCTCCAGTGATGAGTTTGGGATCCTGATTCAGGATGTCTCCACCTGCGCGACCCCTAGGGAGTTTGTCCAGACCGTCCACGCCTATTTAGAGAGCCACACCTTCCGCTTTGGGGAGTATGAGATCTTCCTCTCGGTCTCCTCAGGCTACACCCTCTCGAAAGACGATGCTCTGATCCGATCGGATATGGCGCTTAAGGCGGCCAAAAAGAGCCGAAAAGATGTGGTCTGCTTTGAGGATCTCGGCGACATTAAAAAGGACTACGAGCACAACATCACCTGGACGCGCAAGATTAAAGAGGCGGTCGAAGAGGATCGGATCGTGCCGTGGTTTCAACCGATCGTGGATACCAAAAGCCTGCAGGTGGTTAAGTACGAGTGCCTGATGCGCATGATCGAGCCAGATGGCACTGTTATCGCGCCGGGCATGTTTCTGGAGGTGGCCTACAAAACGCGGCTGTACTATAAGCTCGCCAAGGCGATGATCGCTAAAAGCTGCGCCTACTTTAAAGACCGCCCCTGGCCCTTTACCCTCAACATGACCGCCTCGGAGGTGATGAACCGCGAGCTGGTGGCCTACCTTAAAGAGTGTCTGGTCGAAAACGGCGTGGCCGATCGGGCGGTGATTGAGCTTTTAGAGAGTGAGGGGATTGAGCGTTATCCGGAGGTGGAGGAGTTTATC
>PWVP01000212.1 GCA_003561815.1 Campylobacterota bacterium
CCCCCGCCGCAGAGAAAAGCGCTTAGATGCTCGCGCGGTTGAAGCTGCGGATGTAGAACACCTTTGGTTTGGTGCCCTCCTCCTCAAGCAGTACCGACGGGCGGTAGCGAGTGAGCAGCTTATGGACATCGGAGGTTGGATTATCGATATCCCCGAAAATCCGTGCATTAGCCGGGCAGGAGACCACACAGTGCGGATCGAGCCCCGCTTTAGTACGGTGATCACAGAAGCTACACTTCTCCACCACCCCTTTAGGACGGATACCGGCGTAGGTTTTACTGCGCTCCGGGTTGTAAAACGGTACCGGCACATTGAGATGATCGATCATGTTTTTAGGGGATCGCACCCACGGTGTGTAGGGCTGTGAATCGGTCCACTCGATAAACGCCTGCTTCTCGTTAAAGAAGATCACATTGTACGGATCGGCCAGCATACACGCTTTACAACCGATACACTTATCATCATCGTGCAGCACAAAGCCCTCACTATCTTTATACATCGCCTTGGTCGGGCAGACGCTCACGCAGGGGGCATCCTCGCAGTGGTTACACAGTGTAGGGGTGTAACTAAACTGCACATTGGGAAACTTGCCCGTGGTCTTAATCTTGTGGTGGGACCAGTTGATGTGATCGGGCGTGTTGTTTTCACTCTTGCATGCCAAGTCACAGCCGCCACAACCGACGCACTTGTGCAGGTCGATTACCATTGCATATCGTGCCATTGTCTCTCCTTACACTTTTTCGATGCGAACGCGGGTGGCACCGGCGTTACGAACGGTGGAGCCGCTGAGACGGTCATAATCCACCACATGGATGTCGTTGTTGTTGCCGCCACGGGCCACGCCGTAGCGCTTCGAGGCGTGGCGACCATAAGCCCAGTGGCCTTGACCATAGGTTTTGACCACCATTCCAGGGCGAACCCCTTCCCAGAGTTTCGCCTCACACTCGATACTCCCCGCTGGGGAGACGATGCGAATCTGATCGCCATTATTGATGCCGTACTGGCGGGCGGTATCGGGGTTGATTTTGGCCACATCCTTATGGGCCTCATCACCGGGATCGACATCTTTGATTGCATAGTACCAGGAGGCGTTCTGCGATCGCCCTTCACGATTCAGCCGTGATTTGTGCTCGCCGAAAATCAGCGGGTACTGCTTAGGATCGCCATGTCGATAGGCGGGCTCATAGTGGGGCACAAAGGCCACATCGCCTCTAGCGGTCTGGTTGCACACCTCCAGCACCCGATCGATGCTGACATTGTGTTTGGTGGCGTGATCGCCCAGCGCTTTTTTCAGCGTCTCGCTAAAGAACTCAAACTTTTTCGTCACCGTACCGAAGTTATCCCAGCGCTGACGGTAGGGGTGACGATGGGCATTCCAGACGCCGATGCGCTTAAACTCCTCCCAGCTGTTCATGGTATCACCCCGGTGGTTGGAGCTGCCATCCCAGATCGGCTTGGTGTAGACCTTCACCGCATACTGGGCAAACTCCACCTCATTGGTCGGTTTGCGTCCGGTTTCCGGATCGGCAAACTCATTCTGGTAGTAGCGCTGCAGGTTGTCAAAGCCCCGCTCTGCGAGCTTTTGAGCCAGCATCCAGGTGATCTCGGTCTCGTCATCTTTGCTCTCACCATAGGGCTCAACCAGACGGTTGTGTAGCGCCACATAGGTGTGCAGGTTCTGCTTACTGGCCAGCCAGCCGGACTGACGCTCAAACATATGCGCCGTGGTCGGCAGCACGATGTCGGCAAAGTGGGTCATCTCTGTCGGATGCGGCGTGATATGGGCAAAGAACGGCAGTTTAGCCAGCGCTTTGTTCCAACGGTCCGTACCGGTGCAGGAGAAGTTGAAGTTACACCAGTAACCGATAGCAAGCTTAATATCGTAAGGGTCTTCGTTGTTGATCCCATCGGCTACACGGTTGGTGTTGACGCCGCTTCCGGCACGACCGGCGGCCAGATTGGGGAAGTCCAGACGACCGCGATGATCAATCTTCTCTTTGCGGGAGTTGGTTTTGGCCTGATTATCCTGATAAGCAGCCGTGCTAGGCATACCCGCAGTTCCGGCACCCATCGCCTGCATCACGCCGCCTTCGTTATCGATAGAGCCCACCAGACCGTTTAGTGCATGAACCGAAAAACCGGTGTAGCTGCCCCGCACTGCCTGACCCACACTCGCCGAGGACCAGGCGATCGCATGGGGCGCTGCTGCGGCAAACTCACGGGCGGTGTCGATAATATCTGTCGCACTCACACCGCAACGCTCCGCCGCCCACTGGGGGGTGCGATCTTTAAGCTCCAGGTTCCACCATTTGACCACACCGTTGGTGTGCTTCTCATCAAAGCTGTTCTCATCGACCATCCGGCCGCGCACAAAGCGGTTTTGGCCATCTTTGAAATCCCCGACAAACCCTTTGTACCAACGCCCCTCGGTCAAGATCACATGGGCGATCGCCACGGCAATCGCACTATCTTCACCCGGAATCACCGGCAACCAGCGGTCAGCCTTGGCCGCTGTGGAGGAGTAGCGCGGATCGATCACGGTAATCTTGCCGCTATCCCACATTGGGCCCCACGCCTTAATCGCAGTCGGTACCATCCGGTTCATGGAGAGCGGATCAACCCCAAAGGAGAGCATATAGCGGGTGTTTTGCAGATCGAAATCG
>PWVP01000188.1 GCA_003561815.1 Campylobacterota bacterium
CCCCGCTTTAGAACGGTTTTGGCCGCCTGTAGCTGCTCTTGTGTCCGGGCCACGCACCCACTCTGGCGGGCACTGACCAGCAGGATCTCCTCACTGGCGCTCTCTTGCGCTAAAAGCGCCTCTAACGTACTCAGCAGGGGTGCGATCGCCCCCTCTTTGGCGCTAATGCGGGTGAGCGAAAACCCCCCAAAGGCCTCCAGCTCGATCCGCTCAGGGCGATCGCACTTATTGAGCACCACCAAAACCGGCTTTTGCGCCCGCAGCTCCTCAAGCAGCGCCAAGACCGCCTGATCCTCCTCTTCAAGCGGCCCGGAGGCGTCAAAGAGCGCCACAATCGCATCGGCCCCCTCCGCGCTGCGGCGGGCGTACGCGATCCCCTGACGCTCGATCGCATCGCCACTCTGGCGCAGTCCGGCGGTATCGACCAGACTCAGGGTGTGTGAACCCAGATGGATCGTCTCCTCGATCGCATCGCGGGTGGTGCCCGCCTGATCGGAGACGATGGCCCGCTCATACTGCAGCAGTGCGTTTAGCAGCGAGCTCTTACCCGCATTGGGCTTACCGATAATGGCGGCTTTAAACCCCTTTAAGAGTCCGGCACGGCGCTGACTGGAGGCGAGGGTCGTCTCCAGTAGCCCCAGCAGATCGTCCAGACTCAGAAGCATCGATTCGAGCAGATCATCGGGCAGCGCCTCCTCGGCGTAGTCGATGCTCACCTCGGTGTGCGCCTGCAGGCGGATAATCTCCTTACGAATTGAGTGGACAAAGTCACCCAGCCCCCCCTCCAGCTGGCGGGCCAGAAGGCTAAGGGCTGCCTTGGACTTCGCGCCAATGAGCGCCGCAGCCGCCTCTGCCTGAGAGGGGTCCATCTTGTTGTTGAGCACCGCACGGGTGGTAAACTCCCCCGGTCTGGCCAGCCGCGCACCCCGATGGCAGAGCTGCTCGATCAGGGTCGTTGCGAGCAGATCGCCGCCGTGAAGCTGAAACTCAACCACCGCCTCACCGGTAAAGCTCTTAGGGGGGGCGAAATAGATCACCAGCGCCCGATCCAGAGGCTCTGCTAGGCGATCGTAGAGGGTTAAAAGGTGGGCATAGCGGGGCTGAAACGACTCAAAGCGGGTGATGCTCTGCGCCAACGAAAGCGCCTGGGGGCCGCTTAGGCGAACGATGGCGATCGCCCCCTGACCGCGGGGGGTGGCCAAAGCGACAATGGTCTCAATATTTTCGGACAAAGTCGCTGACCAGGACATACTTTCCGCCATCGGGGGTGCTCTTGATGGCGACATACTTGTTGGGGAAGGTGGTGCGCAGCTCCTTTAGGGCGATCTGCACCAGCACCCCGTCCAAGATACGGGTCTGCCCCCGGCCGTTTTGGCGAATCCCCTCAATCACCGGCTCCAGATAGCGCGCGATCATCTCCTCCTGGTTTTGGAGAAACTCCGCAATCTCCAGCCGCAGCAGATAGCCGTAGCGGGGGTTGATCCAGTTGAAGAGAATGTAGCTAAGCGCCTTGTAGCGGTAGCCATCACGCCCGATTAGCAGCGCCGCATCCTCGCCATCGAAGAAGACACGAACCGTCTTCTCATCATACATACTCACCTCGATCGGCTCAATCCGGTAGCAGGTATTCTTAAAGAGCGCGTTGAGCTTCTGCTCAATCTCACGGCAGATGGTACACTCATCGACCACCGGCTCATTAAACGCCTCCACCAGCCGATCGGTCTGGGCTCTTTGGGGGGCTCTTTTAGCCGGGCTCTGCCCGGTGGGTGCCGAGGGTTGAGAAGTCTGCGGCACGCGCTCAGGCTTTGACTCCAAAGGCGCGATCGGCTCAGGTGCGGCCTCGGGCGTGGTCTTAGGAGCTTCCTGGGTGGGGGTATGCCTCTGGCTCGGACCTGTGGCGACAATCACCGCCGGCTTGGCAAAGAGACCCAAAAGCCCGCGGCTGGGGTGCTGGATGACCGTCACCTCCAGCTCGGTTACCGAACACCCCAGCGCCTGGGCCGCCTGGGTGTAGGCCTCCTCTAGACTGGGGGCTTCAATCTTTTTCATGGTGGGCAGCCCGTATGGCAGCCGCTTTGGCCGCCTCCAGTCGCTTATTGATCCAGTACTGATGGACAATCGAGACCAGGTTGTTCACCAGCCAGTAGAGCACCAGACCCGCCGGGAAGAAGATAAAGAAGAAGGTAAAGATGATCGGCAGCCATCTAAAGATCTTCTCCTGCATCGGATCGGTAAAGGTGGTGGGGGTCAGGCGCTGCTGAAGATACATGGTCGCCCCCATCAGCACCGGCAGGATAAAGTAGGGATCCGTCGCGGAGAGATCCGCCACATAGAACCAGCTGGCCCCCTTAAGCTCGATCGCATTGATCAGCACCCGATAGACCGCAAAGAAGATCGGAATCTGTAAAAGCAGCGGTAGACAGCCGCCTAGTGGGTTGGCGCCGTGCTTTTTATAGAGCTCCATCATGTGCACCTGGAGCTTCTGCTTATCATCCTTATACTTCGCCTGCAGCTCTTTCATCTTCGGCGCGATGTCCTTGAGCTTGGCCATACCGATCATCCCCTTGTGCGCCAGCGGGAAGAGGAGGATTTTAACCAAAATCGTAAAGAGCACGATCGACCAGCCCCAGTTGGGCACATAGCCGTGAATCCAGTCCAGCGTCCAGAAAAGCGGCTTGGAGAGGAAGGTAAAGAAGCCGTACTCGATCGCCGCAGTCAGCTCGGGGTGGATCGCCTGAAGGGTGGTGTAGTACTTCGGCCCGATATAGCCGCCCAGCTCCATCTGGGGCAGACCACGCACGAAGGGGAGCGGGTCGCTGCCTAAAATCCGGTTGACATAGACATCAAAGTAGTCGTCGTAGTTGTACAGAAGCGTGGCGTAGTAGCGATCAAACGAGGAGACCATACCCGCTTGACGGAACGCCTCGGTTCCTTTGGCTTTGCCCTCTCGGATGGTCTCGACACTGCCGCTGTACTGATGGATCAAAGAGCCCTGAACCGTCATCGGATCGGTCTCGGCGATGGGGCGGTAGCCGTTGGTGATAAAGTACTCAGCCGGCTGGCTGAGCTGCAGGTGCAGATCGTAGTTGCCCTCTGGATAGAAGGTAAAAGTCCGTGTCAGTGTCGTGCCGCCTAGCTCCTGGACCATCTGAAGCTGCTGGGGGGCCTGGCGCGCGTCCAGCTCGGTTGCCGAGACGGAGTGCGGCGTGTTAAAGGCGAGATCGTTGAGGCTACGATCGGTGAAGCGCACCTCCAGCGGTCTAGGCTGCGAAGGATCAAGCAGCGAGAGCTGCTGCAGATCGGCACCGGTGAAGATGGCATCGCTGAGATAGACCTGCTGAATGCGCCCCAGATCGTCAATCTCGATCGTTGAGATGGCCGTCTGGACCGTCACCGCCGCGCGACCGGACTCGGCCAGGGTGGTGCCCACCTGCGGATCGGGCGAACCGCTCACCTCGCTGACACTGGGCTCATCACGGGCGATCGGTGCAGCCGGAGAGGCGGGCTGTGCATCAGGGGTGGCTTTCTCTTCCTGGGTCGTCGATGGGGGGGGAGTGCGTGATTCGATAAAAAAGAAGTCATATACCGCAAAAAATCCGAAGGCGATAACCGCGGCGAGTATCAGCCGTTTCGTGGGATCCATTTTTTCAAGCAAAATTAAACCTTTTTCCGTTTTTCCATGGTCGAAAGCTGCTTTAGTGCTTTGGTAAACTGCTCACCCAGCTGGTCAAACCGGCTCTCCAGAAGGGGGCGTTTGGCCACCAGAACAAAGTGGCCGACCGGCTCTCCTCGATAGTAGTGGGCAAAAAGGGCGCGAAGACGCCGTTTCGCCCGGTTTCGCTGAACCGCTTTGCCCACCTTTTTGGAGGCGACAAAGCCGACAGCGGTTGTGGGCGCACTAAGATGAAAGCAGACAAAGGCCGGGGTGTGCCACGCTTTTGCCTGCTTAAAAACCTGTGCGAAGGTTGCGCTCTGCTTAATGCGTAGAACGCGGATTGGTCTGCCCAACGGTTAGACGGCGAGCTTCTTTCGGCCTTTGGCACGGCGCCGGGCAATCACACGGCGACCGCTTTTGGTGGACATACGGACACGAAAGCCGTGGGTGTTGGTACGCTTACGGTTGGAGGGTTGATAGGTTCGCTTCATAGAGCTGTATTCCTTTTTTATTTAGATTAAACACGCCTCAGGGGCAAAGCCCCTGAGGCTACGCTGCCCTTTAGACTGCTTCGGCACCCAAAGGGCATCGGCCATCGTCAGGCGCTTGCTTGCGCTGGCGTCAGCTGGCAAAATACTAGCTGGATTCTCGCTAATAAGCACGGGATTTTAGACCAGTAAGCCTTAAGGGGCTCTTTGCAAAGCCCCTTAGATCGTTTAGGAGACCGAGGCGGTAATCGCCCCCTCTTGACAATCAAAGTGCACCGTAGCGCCCGCCTGCGCTTCGCCGCGCAAAATCAGCTCGCTAAGACGATCCTCGACCACCCGGTGTAGCGCCCGGCGCAGCGGGCGGGCCCCAAAGAGGGGATCAAAGCCCGCATCAGCGATATACGCTTTGGCCGCCTCGCTAAAGGTGATGGTGATCTCTTGGGGTTCAAGCCGCTTTTGAAGCTCCTCAATCAGGTTCCCCACAATCGAACCGATCGCGCCGCGATCAAGCGGATTAAAGATCACCACATCATCAAGCCGGTTGAGAAACTCGGGGCGAAACTGCTGCTTGAGCTGACCCCAGACCGCCTCCTCGCGCGCCTTTTTGTCGCTCAACTCCATAATGCGATCAGAGGCGATATTGGAGGTGAGGATAATGATGGTGTTTTTAAAGTCAACCGTCACCCCCTTATTGTCCGTCAGGCGACCATCATCGAGCACCTGCAGCAGGATGTTAAAGGTGTCCGGATGCGCCTTTTCGATCTCATCGAGCAAAATCACGCTATAGGGTTTACGCCGCACCGCCTCGGTCAGCTGACCCCCCTCGTCATAGCCCACATACCCCGGCGGTGCCCCCACCAGACGGCTAACCGCATGCTTCTCCATATACTCACTCATATCGAGCCGAATCATCGCCCGATCGGTATCGAAGAGAAAGCGGGCCAGGCTTTTAGCGGTCTCGGTCTTACCCACCCCGGTGGGGCCTAAAAAGAGGAAGCTGCCCAGCGGACGGTTGGTGTCACTCAGCCCCGCTTTGGAGCGCTTGATCACATGGCTGACCGCCTCGATCGCCTCCTGCTGGCCGATCACGGCGCGGGCGAGCACCTCCTGGACACCCAGCACCTTCTCCCGCTCGCTTTGGAGCATCTTTTTGACCGGAATCTGGGTCCACTTGCTCACAATCTCCGCGATCGCCTCCTCATCGACGCTGTTTTTCAGCAGCGTGCCCGCCTCCTGCATCTTCTCCCACTGCTCGGTAAGCTCCTGGGTGCGTTTGTGCAGCTCGGGGATCTTGCCGTACTCCAGCTCCGCAGCCTTCTCATAGCGCCCCTCGCGCTTGGCCAGTTCTGCTTCACGGCGGATCTCATCCTCTTCGACCTTGATAGCGGCGATGTCGTTAAAGACCGCCTTCTCGTGATCGAAACGGGCCTGGAGCTGACGCATCTGCTCCTCCTGATCGGCCAGCTCCTTCTCAATCGCCTCCAGGCGGGTGCGGTTTTTATCCCCCTCCTCCATCTTTAGCGCCTCTTTTTCCACCCGCAGGCGGCTCAGTTCGCGCTTGATGCGATCGAGCTCGGCCGGTTCAGACTCGATCTGGAGTTTGAGCTGGCTGGCCGCCTCATCGATCAGATCGATCGCCTTATCGGGCAGGTAGCGATCGGTGATGTAGCGCTCACTAAGCTTCACTGCTGAGACCAGTGCGCTATCTAAGATGGTGATATTGTGGTGCGCCTCCAGCCGCTCTTTTAGCCCACGCATAATGCTCAGCGCCTCAGGCACGGCGGGCTCATCGACCATCACCGGCTGAAAGCGGCGCTGCATCGCCGCATCTTTTTCGAAGTGCTTGCGGTACTCCTTAAGCGTGGTCGCGCCGATGGTGCGCAGCTCGCCGCGGGCTAGAGCGGGTTTGAGCAGGTTGGCCGCATCCATGCTCCCCTCCCCGGCACCCGCGCCGATGAGGGTGTGGATCTCATCGATAAAGAGAATTACACTCTCATCTTTTTTCACCTCATCGATCACCGCTTTGAGCCGCTCCTCAAACTCCCCGCGATACTTCGCTCCGGCAATCAGTGCGCCCATATCCAAGGTGATAAGCTTTTTATTCTGCAGGCTGGTGGGGACATCCTTTTTCACAATCCGCTCAGCCAGCCCCTCGACGATAGCGGTCTTACCCACGCCGGGTTCGCCCAGTAAAATCGGGTTGTTTTTGGTTTTGCGCAGGAGAATCTGCATGGTGCGGCTAATCTCCTCATCGCGACCAATCACCGGATCGAGCCGGTTCTCCCGCGCCTGGGCAGTCAGATCGATACCGTATTTGGCCAGCGCCTCGCGGGTCTCCTCGGCACCGGGATCGTTGACAGTACTGCCGCCGCGCATCGCCTCGAGGGTCTTTTTCAGCTCTGCGATATCCAGATAGCGCTCCAGCAGCGATCTGAAACGATCGAGGTTGGCCAGCAGCCAGGTGTCCACCGCAATAAAGCGATCGCCCTGACTCTGCATCAACCCTTCAGCCTTCTGCAGGCTCTCTAGCAGCTCGCGGCCGATCTTGATATTTTCACGACGAATCCCGCTGGAAGCGGGCAGTTTCGCCGCAGCCGATTTGACCTCCAGCTCCAGCGCGGCACTCTCACACCCCAAGCGGTTGAGCGCCTGACGCAGGGTGGAGTTACTCTGTGTCAGCTGCGCCCAGAGCAGATGCAAAGGGGCGATCTCGGGGTTCTGGCCGTGGGTGGCCAGCGATACCGCCCCCTCTAAACTCTCACGCAGCTGATTGGTCAGCTTCTCCAGCAGTTCCATGGTTACTCTCCTAAACTTTAGTCTAGTTGTATTCTATAACTTTAGTCGAGTATTGTCAAGGTTTGGCCGGCTCCACCTCCAGATGGACCTGCAGCCGCTCAAGAAGCATCGGCCAGTTCATCGCTGAGAGCATCGCCGCCTCCATAAAGGTGACCCCCTCAGAGGGCTCAGCGGTGATCCGTATCCGGCCCGGATGGCGGATAAACTGCTTAAGCGCTTCGATATCCGGCTTTGAGAGCACCTGCGGATCGCTTAGATCATGAGCAATCTCCTCAGCCAACATCTGGGCAAACTCCGCCTGCTCCATCTGGGCTTCACGCGCTAGCCACCCGTAGAGCTTGGATAAAAACCCCTTGTCCTGATAATCGAGCATCGCGGCGGCCAGCCGTATCTGCATCACAGCCATCATCTCCTGATTGCTAAGATCCTCACGGGCAAGCAGCACCATAAAGTCACGGGGGAGATCCATCAGATCCAGATGCATCGTCAGCTGAGCAAACTCCTCGATCGTGATGAGTGTCCGCCCTTTGGCGTGCAGCATCTGCTCCCCCTCAAAGCGGGTGAGATCCTCCCAGCTGATCGTCAGATGGGCATACCCCATCTCGCTCAGCGGCTCGAACCCCGGCTCCTCAAAGAGCGCGGCGGGCAGCAGGAGGTTTTCGCCCCGGTAGCGCGCCTGCTCAAGCAGCCCCTGTTTAATCGCCACCCCATCCAGCCTGAAACGATCAAGCGTCACCTCAAAGCCCTCCAGTAAAAGCACAAGCTCTTTGGCCTCAATCCGGCTCACACCGGCCAGGGTGATAAGGTTGTTCCAGTTGGCCCAGTCGCTCTTAAGCATCATAAAGAGCCCCTCGATATCCTCAGCATCCAGATAGAGCGCGCCGAGCGAAAGGCGGTTATCCGCATCGAGCGCTGAGTGCAGGCCGTAGATCGCCAGGCCGTTGGCATGCAGGAGATCGCCGCTGCGGTAGTGGGCCCCCACGAAGTGGAGTTTATCGATCTGAAGCTCCGAACCCCACTCCTCATGGGAGACCTGCACCCCTTTTAGGCGCACATCCGTCTGGGTAAGGCGGCTCTCTTTCGCCTCGATCGTCACACCGAAGCGATCGCCTAAACGATCGATCGCCTCCTGCATCGTAAACTCCGCTAGAAGCCACATTGGCAGCAGCAAAACAGAGATCAGTGCATAAAAAAGTCGCATCACTTAAACCTTCTCGTTGGGCTTTAGGGATACTAACGCGAGCGACTTTAAAGTAGCGTTTTAGCGACGATTAAAAGCGGCCAGCGAGAGGGCCATGCGGCGGCGCGGTGATGGGGGTGTGGCGGTGTGGCTGCGCACAAAGCCACGGGTCTCTTCGAGCCACTCAATCAGCTCTAAAAGCTCCTCAAGATCCGATTTACCCAGATGGCCGTGCTCCAAGCGGTGTGCAACCATCTCCTCACAGGCGCGCAGCTCCGACATCACCCCCCGAAGGGCCCGCTTCAGACGCACCTCAGCCACGCTGCACGCTCCCTTTGAGTACGCTATCCACCTCGCAGACCACCTCACGAATCCGATCGGCGCGCAGGCGCTCTCTTTCGGCGTGGACATACCCCATCAACCCCTCAAGGGCATCCACCTCCTGCGCCAGCACTCCGGCATCGCTTGAACGAAGCCACCCCTTTTGAAGATTGGCATTAAGAGCATCCAGCCGCCCCTGAAGCTCCTGCGCCATCGAAGTCAGCACCAACTCTCTACTCTGCAAAAGCGTCATCAAAACTCCTTTTGGGCGACTAAAGCAAAGAGAGTTCCACCCCCCAGCGGATCACATCGACACCGTACTTTTGGCGCAGCCGGGCCTGGTGGCGATCCAGGGCGGCCTCTTTTAGGGCGCGATCAAAATCGATCAGCGAGGGGGCAAAAGCGTGCGCCTGCGTAAAGCGCGAGAGCGAAAGCCCCAGATAGTCCACCCGCCGCTGCGCTGTGGTGTCGATGCGTTTTAGAAGATCGATCGCTGTCTGCTTGAGCAGCCGCTCACTAAAGAGCGACTCCAGTGGGGCGCACATACTCGCCCGATCGCCGCCGCTATAGCGCAGCTGCAGCACCAATCGGGTGGGCGAGAGCTGGAGGGTGTGAAGCGTATAGGCCAGATGGCGCACCAAAATCACCGTGCGCCTTTGAAGCTCCAGGCGGCTTATAATCGGCGCGAAGTTGCGACCGATGCCGATCGACTGGCGCATGGCGCGGGGGGTGACCCCTTCGCCATCCTCACCGCGCAGACGGCCATAGAGCTGCAGGCCCGATCGCCCCAAAGCGTGCGCCACATGCGGCGCACGCCAAAACTGGCCCAGTGTCGCCACCCCCCGGTGGCGGAGCTTTTTAGCCATCTGCCGCCCGACCCCACTGAGGCTCTCCACGGGCCGGTTGCGCACAAACGGCTCAATCTCCTCGCGCGCAATCACCACCACACCGTAGGGCTTGACCGCATCGGTTGCCAGTTTGGCGATCCACTTCGCCTCACAGGCGGCGATACTGACCGGCAGATCAAAGCGCGCTAAAATCTCCTGCTGCAGATCGGTGATAAACGACAGAGTCTGTTCCGGCGAAACCCAGCCGCGCAGATCCCCAAAAAACTCATCGATGCTGTACTGCTCCAGTGCCGGAATCCGGCTCTCTAAGAAGTGGGCAAGCGCCCGGCTAAGCCGGTGATAAAGCGGGGTGTCCTGCGCGAGCGCAACCAGATCGGGGGCGCGCTTAAATGCCTCATCAAGCGAGGTGCCGGTCTTGATCCCCGCCGCTTTGGCCTCGTAGCTTTTGGCCACCACAATGCCGTGCAGCCGCCCATCCGGGCGACGAAAGAGACGATCGAAACTCTGCTCGCCAAACTTATTGTAGATAAGCGCGCCACAAAAGGCACCGCGATCAGGGCTAATACCCATCTGCTTAATCGGCTCGATCGAAAAGATCGCCTCATCGGATCGATTACACACCACGACCGGCCGCCCTTTGAGCTCCGGGTGGCGCGTACGCTCACAGGAGACAAAAAAGCAGTCGAGATCGATGTGGATTAAAATAGACGGTCCCCCAGAAGACAGAAGGATCGCTCCAGCCGATCGGCGGCGCTTTTGATCCGTTTAAACCAGCTTCGGGTGGCAATCAGGGCTACTTGCATCACGCTCTCCTCATGTTTGATTGCAAAATAATATCTCTTCTGCTAACATGCCCCTAAGAAAATTGCAAAATGCAATCTCAAGGATGGAAAATGCAAGGAATGAGCGAGATTATCGAACGGTTAAAGGATGTGCTCGCACGGGAGCTGGGCGACAAGCGGGTGCTCGATAAAGATGTGGCCGCAGCGCTACA
>PWVP01000184.1 GCA_003561815.1 Campylobacterota bacterium
ATGAGCGCCCTTTATACCAGCTACTCGGGGCTGCAGGTCTCCCAGCTGGCCACCGAGATCGCTGGCAACAACATCGCCAACGCCGAAAACCCCAAATACACCCGTCAGCGGGTCGATATCAGCAGCCGCTTCTCGCTGCCGCTGCATCCTGGTGATGTGGGAACCGGTGCCCAGGCCGATCAGATTGTGCGAATTCACGATGAGTTTGTCTACGGCCGCCTGCGCTCAGCGGCGACCAATCTGGAGTATCAGGAGTTTAGCGAGAAGACCCTTGTTGAACTCTCCAAATACTTCCCCGATATCAACGAAGTGGGGGTCCAGCGGGATCTGATCGCCTTTTTTGACAGCTGGCAGAAGCTGGCGGCCAACCCCTCCGAGGATAGCCAGAAGATCGTACTGGCCGAGTCGGCCAAAAACCTCGGACGGGGCATCCAGGATATTCGGGGCAAGATGACCGATATGCAGCGCATGATCGATCAGCTGCTTGTGAGCGGCATCGACGAGGTGAACCGCCTGGGTAAGCGCATCAGCGAGATCAACCAGGAGATCCGCCAGCTGGAGGCGCACAAATATAACCACGCCAACAAGCTGCGCGATGAGCGGGATCACCTGGAGATGCAGCTGCAGAAGCTGGTGGGCGCGGAGGTGATCAAAAAGGGCCAGAAGACCATGACCCATGTCGATCCCAATATCGCTGACTATGGGGAGCACTACTCGATTCTGGTGGGGGGCTTTGCGATCGTCGATGAGCGCTCTTTTCATCCGCTCAAAACCGACGCCGCCGCCAACGCGGCCGGTGCGATGAGTGCGGTCTTTTTCGAGCATCGGGATCTGAGCCGTGAAAACATCAGCACCAACATCCACGGCGGCAAACTCGGTGCCATCCTCGATCTGCGCGGACGCACCTTCGATGAGAAGACCGGCGAGCCCGCCGATGGGATCATCCACAAATATATCAGCAATCTTGATGTCTTCTCCCGGGGGATTATCCAGTCGGTCAACGATGTCTATGCCGGTAGCGCCACCGATAAGATGATCTCTGATCAGATCGGCAGCAGTGTCGGACTCTCCTCCCGTCAAGCCAAGGGCACCCCGATCGCCAACCTGGGCGATCGCTACCTGCGCACCGATGTGCAGCAGGGGGATATGATTCTGGCGGTCTACTCACCCGATGGCAAACGGATGGTGCCCGATCTGACCATCTCGATCGATCCGAGCGCCATGAGCCTGGAGGGGGTCGCCAATGCGATCAATGCTGAACTGGATGCGCGGGATATCAACGCCGAAGCGGCCGTCGATGGGGGATCGATGGTGCTGCGCACCGGCGGCAGGGGCAACGCTATCCCAGCCGGGGCGCTGCTGATTGCCGAGGACTTCTCCCTTACGCGCAATGCGCTGGGGATTACCGGCAGCCAACGCCTGGCCGATGTGGATGCGGTGGATATCCCCTTTACCATCACCAACGGCACCTTTGATATCGGCATCTACGATGACAACGGCACCCAGCAGGCGGTGCGCACCATCACGATCGATAAGGATTCACGCAACCCCCTTTACTCCACCCTAAACGGGATCGCCGCGCAGATCAATATGCCCCATGTGGACGACAACCGCGATAACGACATGACCAACGATGTGGATGACTTCGTCACCGCCAGCTTCGATGCCAACCGTTTTCGTATCCGCACCGATGACCAGAATGCGGGAGTCTACTTCAATATCACCGATCACGGCACCGGCTTTGCCGGGGCGATCGGGCTGCATAAGTTTATGGAGGGAAGTGGTGCCAAGGATATCAACCTCAGCAGCCACTTCCGCCAGGACCCCACCGGCATCCAGGCCTACGATCTACCGGTGGTGGGCAACAACAACATCGCCAACCGGATGCAGCAGCTTCAGTATGATGATGTGAACTTCTTTAACGACAACGGCACCGTACATGAGGACACCCTGATGGGTCGCTACCGCTATGTCGCCGGAATGGTGGCTGAGGATACCGCCTCAACCAAAATGGCCCGTGAGACGGCCAGCGCGCTGCATGATAGCATCGCACAGCAGCACACCTCCATCAGCCAGGTCAATGTCGATGAGGAGCTGGCCAATCTGCTGCGCTTCCAGGCGGGCTACTCGGCCAACGCTCGGGTGATGACCACCATCCAGACCATGCTCGATACGCTGCTAGGCATCAAGGTCTAATGCGCGCACTGTTGTGGTGGCTGCTGCCGCTGGGGCTCTTGATCGGGTTTGTCTTTCTCGGCGGCGCACTCTTTAGCACCGATGCCCACACCCTCGATCGCCACGCCATCTTGCTGCCGCCGAGCGCAGAGCACCTGCTCGGCACCGATCGACTCGGGCGCGACCTCTTTGCCCGCGTGATCGAGGGGGGCAAAAACTCCCTGATTATTGGGGCACTCAGTGCGCTGATTGGCTCTTTACTAGGGCTGATGATCGGCATAACCGCCGGCTATTTTCGCGGCGTGGTGGATCGATCGGTGGTGGTGCTTATCGATCTCTTCTTGACCTTTCCCACCTTTTTTCTGCTACTGACACTGGTGAGCTATGTGGACGCATCGGTCTGGATGCTGATTGTCGTCATCTCCATCACCGGCTGGATGGGTACGGCTCGGCTGATTCGCAGCGAGGCGTTCGCAATCGGCGCCAAACCCTTTATTAAGATCCTAAAGATCGGCCAGGTGGGGCTCTTTCGCATCCTCTTTAAATACTACGCACCCCTTCTGGCCCCCATCTTTCTGGTGAGCTTCACCTTCGGTGTCAGCGGGGCGATTCTGGCCGAGAGTGCGCTCAGCTTTCTCGGGCTGGGCATCACACCCCCGCAGATGAGCTGGGGAAGCCTTCTGGCCGAGGGCAAGGCGGTGATCGATGTCGCCTGGTGGGTGAGCTTCTTTCCGGGGCTCTTTATCTTTCTGATCACCTTTTTGCTGGTTCAGATCTCCGATCGGCTTCAGGCGCTCTTCAATCAGCGCGATCTACAAAGCGGCGCGTGAGGCGCGCAGAGCTTAAGGCGCTGCTCGAAAGTAGCTGCGAGCAGCTCAGTCGCCCCCAGGCGATCTCCTGGAGCGATCCTGACCCGCTTTTGATAGCCAGAGAGCAGCGCGAGGATTGGGCGGTGCTGCTCTGTGCGCTCTTTGGCTACGGCAATGTGCGCGCGATCGTAGGGTTTCTCAGCGAGATTGAGTTTACAACCCGCAGAGCCCCCCAACGGGGCTATCGCTTCCAGAGCCGTGAGGATGTGGTGCGCATCCTGACGGTGCTGCCCACAGTGCCGATCGAGGCGCACTTTAAGAGCGGCTACCGCGCTGCGGGGGTGCTAGGCGGCATCGCGCAGTGCATCGAGGCGATCGAAGAGGCGCTGGGTCACATGACACCGGGGCTTCGCTTCCTTGTTGGCAAACGGTTTGACCCGCTCAACCCCAAAGGTGCAGGCTCCTATAAGCGGTGGCTGATGTTTGCCCGCTGGATGGGCCGCCACCAGATGCCGGATCTCGGGCGGTGGAGCTGGCTTGAGAGCCGGGATCTGATTATGCCGCTGGATACCCACACCTTTCGCCTGGGGCGCAAACTGCGGCTCATTCGGCGAAAGAGTGCGGATCTTCAAGCGGCTCTAGAGATGACCCGCGCACTTAAGCGCTTCTGCCCTGAAGATCCGATCCGGTATGATTTTGCCCTCTATCGACTTGGGCAGAAAGGGCAGCTATGAGAGTTCTTTTGGCACCGGCTGAGACCAAGCGGCCCGATGGCGATCGGGAGGGCGGCTGCTTCAGGCTTGAGGATCTGCTCTTTGGATCAAGCCGCGAACGAGAGGAGGCGCTAGAGGCCTACGAGTCGTTTGTTCAGAGTGCGACCTGCGAAGCGCTCAGCGCCTTCTTCGGCCTTAAGCGCCCAGAGGAGATAGCGCGCTATCGGGGCCAGAAGCTGCTATCGCGCCCCACCCAAAAGGCGCTGCGGCGCTACAGCGGCGTCGTCTTTGAGGCGCTCGATTACGACGCCCTTAACGCCACAGAGAGGCGGTGGTGCGAGGAGCGGATTGTGCTCTTTTCCAACCTCTTTGGGCCGGTGCGTGGTGGCGATGAGCTGCCTGACTACCGCTTTAAGCAGGGCGCACAGCTGCCCGGCCTTAAAAGCGACCGGTTTGAAAAGAGCTTTCACGGTCTGCTTGAGCCGCTCCTAAGCGGCGAGTGTGTGCTGGATCTGCGCGCCGGCTGGTATATCAAGCGCTACCCGGTCGCCAAAAGCATCGTGCCGGTCTTTTTAAAAAACGGGCGGGTGCTCAGCCACTGGGCTAAAACCCAGCGCGGGCGGCTTGTGCGGTTTCTAGCCGCCCATCATCCCCAGAGTGAAGCGGATCTGGCCAAACTCAACCCGCCGGGACTGCAGCTTCAGGAGATTCGCCAGCACGGACCGCACCAGCACTGGATCTTTGAGACCGGCCAACCGTAAGCCAGAGCCCCTCCTCCTTTAAGATCTCCACCTCTTCGCCCACCTCGATCGGCTCTGACTCTGTGCTCTGGGCATTCCAGATCTCACCGTCGAAGGAGACTTTGCCTTTAGGATCGAGCCGCCGGGTCACCTCCGCCACCCGGCCGAGTGTCGCCTCTTTCCCATAGGCGATGCGCCGCCGCTGAGCCGCCAGGCCGAAATAGGCGATACCGCCCATAATCACCGCACTGATGGCTACCGTAAACAGAATCGTCTCCAAAGCAACGCCTCCAAAAGGGGATGTGGGATCAAAGAGCACAAAAGAGCCCGCCAACATGGTCGCCGCGCCGGCTGCCGAGAGGATTCCGAAGGTGGGCGTAAACACCTCCAGCGCAAACATCAGTGCCCCCATAAAGAGCAGCGCAATCCCTAGCCAGCTCGCCCCCATCAGCCCCAGCCCATAGAGCCCCAGACTCAGCGCAATCAGCCCCACGAGTGCTGGAAGCAGGCTGCCGGGGTTATAAAACTCGATAATCAGGCCATAAAAGCCGATCATCAGAAGCAGATAGGCGAGGTTGGGGTTGGTAATCAGCGCCAGAATCTCCTCGACCAGGTTGGTCTCCACCAGATGCACAGGGGCTACCGACTCGATAACATGGTGCTGATCGTGCTTGATCACCTCCATGCCCCGCAGCGCCTCAAGCAGCGCGGTGCGATCTTTGGCCAGAATCTCTACAAGCCCTGCTCTCTGGGCTTCGCGGGCGGTGTAGCTTTTGGCTTCGCTCACCATCACCTCTGCTGCGGAGATGTTGCGATCGTGACGCTCGGCCAGAGTGCGAACCAGCGCCATCATATCCTCGCTCGCCTTCTTCTGCATCGTCTCATCCATCTCCTGCTGCATGCTCACCACCGAGGCGGCACCGATATTGCTCACCGGGTTCATGGCGGCAATATCGGCCGCCAGGGTGATCACCGCTCCGGCACTGGTCGCCTGCGCCCCATCGGGGGTGATATAGACCACCACCGGCATGGAGGCTGAGGCCATAGCGGTCACCATCTCCCGCGTGACACTCACCAGCCCTCCGGGGGTGTCCAGCTCGAAGACAAGCACCTGCGCGCGCTCCTTCTCGGCTGCCTCAATCACCCGATCGAGATACTCGGCAGCGGTTTTGGTGATCGCCCCCTCCCAGCGGCCCGCCACCACCGACGCCAGAAGCGATGAGGCGAGCAGCAGAAAGAGGAGTGTTTTTCTGATCACGGCAGTCTCTCCTTATTTAGCTGAGTAACGGTACCATAGGCGCAGTCAATCCCCCCTAAAAAGGAGTCACGATGAATCTGATGATTCTACTGGTGCTGGTTGTTCTCTTTATCGCCTCAGCCATCCGGGTGCTGCCCGAGTATGAGCGAGGGGTGATCTTTCGTTTAGGACGCCTGATTAAAGTTAAAGGGCCCGGTATCATTATCGTCATCCCGCTGATCGATACGCTGGAGCGGGTGAGTCTGCGGATTGTGACCATGGATGTGCCCACTCAGGATATTATCACTAAAGATAATGTCTCGGTTCAGGTGGATGCGGTGGTTTACTACCGAGTGGTCGAGCCCGATCGCGCGATTGTCAATGTCGAGGATTACAACTTCGCCATCAGCCAGATTAGCCAGACCACGCTGCGAAGCGTCTGCGGTCAGGACGAACTCGACGATCTGCTCTCCAAGCGTGATGAGATCAACGACAAACTTCAGGAGATGATCGACAAACAGACCGATAGCTGGGGTGTGAAGGTGGTCAGCGTGGAACTTAAAAGAATCGATCTGCCCGATGACCTGCGAAAGGCGATGGCCCGTCAGGCTGAAGCGGAGCGGGAGAAGCGCGCGAAGATTATCGGCGCTCAAGCGGAGTTTGAGGCGGCCCAGAAACTCACCGAAGCGGCCAACCTGCTGGCCACCGAGCCCATCTCCGTACAGCTGCGCTACCTGGAGACGCTCAGCTCCATCGGCCACACCAACGCCAAGACCATCGTCTTCCCCTTCCCCACCGAGCTGCTCGATCTCTTCTCCAGTGTCAAGAAAAAGAGCTAAACCCTCTCCGCCCGAAAGGGCGGGGTTTTAGATAATCTCCACCTCCGGCGGGAGCTTACCTTTACGCTGATGGGCCCTCAGGGCAATCTGCACCGCCCAGACGGTGCGCCCAATCTCCGAGGCGAGCGCCTCAGAGGAGAGCTTTTTAGCACCGCTCTTTTCTAGCCGCTCTTTAGCCAGCTTCAAAAGCGCCTGCTCATCACGGCGCCAGCGCACACCTGAGACCAGAAGCCACAGACCGTAACCCAGCACAATCAGCGCCATCAGACCATCGAGCGGCTCGCGACTTAGAAGGTAGCCCGGAAGCATCAGCCCATAAAGCAGCAGCAGAAAAAGTACCGAGAAGATAAACCGTTTCGTACTGATATACATCACGCGCCCTAGAGAATAGACTGCGCCATCGCCTCGGCGCGCACGAGCATCTCTTTAGCCCCCCGATCGATCGCCTGCTGGGTCAATGCGTCACCAAGTGCCTGCGCCTCCTCTTTGTGGCCGCGCACCTCGGCGGTGATCATCTCTTTGCCATCGGGCAAACCGACAATCCCTTTGGCGTAAACGCTACCATCATTAAAGAGCTCCGCGCTGACACCGATGGGCACCTGACAGCCGCCCTGAAGTGCGTCGATAAAGGTGCGCTCGATCGTGCTCTCCACCGTCGCCTTCTCATCGATTAGGGGCTCCACAAGAGCCATAATCTCCGGATCATCAAGGGTCTCTAACCCCAAAATACCCTGCCCCATCGCCGGAAGCATGATGGCCGGATCGATCGGGCGCACATGCTTTACAATCCGGGTCATCTCAAGGCGCTCCAAGCCGGTGTAGGCGAGTACGATCGCATCATAAAGACCATCTTTGAGCTTCTGGCTCCGGGTGTTGATATTGCCGCGCAGGCTTTTGATGATGAGATCGGGGCGGTGGGCCAGAAGCTGCATCCGGCGGCGCAGGCTGGTGGTGCCCACCACGCAGCCGCTGGGCAGCTCATCGATAGAGGCGTACTTCTCGCTTAAAAACGCATCGCGCCGATCGCCCCGGGCGGTGACACCCGCTAAGACAAAGCCCGGCTCAAACTGGGTGGGGACATCCTTTAGGCTGTGCACCGCCATATGGGCCTCACCCCGACGCATCGCCTCCTCCAGCTCTTTAGTGAAGAGCCCTTTGCCGCCGATCTTGGCCAGCGGCACATCGAGAATCTTATCCCCCTGGGTTTTAAAGACCTTCACCTCCACCGTCAGCCCCGCATGGTGCCGCTCCAGCTCGGCTTTGATGTGGTTGGCCTGCCAGAGGGCCAGCTGGCTGCCCCGCGATGCGATCGCGATATGGCGACCCATTAGCGCAGCCCCCGCTTGATTGCCTCGATCTTGTTTTGATCCATATCAAACTCACCATTGACAAAAAAGGTGGGCGTGCCCATAATCAGAAGCTCGCCAGCGATGCGGGCATCCTCGTTCATGTGGTGCAAGATGGCGTTGCTGTTGATATCCGAAAGGCTGAGTTCGCTGCCAAAGACCTTATTAAAGGCCTCCAAGGCGGCCATCTCATCGGGGCTGCTAATCTCAAACGGCTTCTCATAGAGTGCAAGCTCCACACCGGATCGGCCCGCCTCTTTTAGAGCAAGCGAGGCTTTCATCAGAACCGGCGAGAGCGCGCTTATCGGTTTGTGATAGTAGTAGACCGCCAGCTCTTTAGGGTGCTTCTGGGCAAGCGCGATCACGCTCGGCACCACTTCACGGCAGGCTGGACAGAGGGGATCGCTAAAGACGATCACCTGGTTTTTGGCATCCTCATGGCCCGCGATACGGCGATCCTCGCGGGTGTGTTCCGGGGTCACTTCGCCTTTGATGGTGTGTTTTAGACTGCGGCCTTCAGGCAGCATCAAAATCTCCGGTGCGATCACCCCCGGCCCGGCGAACCAGAGCTCAGTGGTGGTCAGCGCACGACGCGACTCCCCCCGGCCCGCGTCGAGATCAAACTCCAGCTGCAGGCTCTCCCAGCCGGCAATCGGCTTCAGAGCGGCGCGGCGAACCACGCGCATCCCCTTAAGCTCGACATTGGGGTTGGCCGCCACACTCTGCTGCGCAACGGCGGCAATCTGCTCATCGGAGACGGTTTTGACCCCCTCTTGAGCTGGCAGGGTGATCAGCTGCGGTGCGATCACATCTTTGTAGGTAAAGAGCCGCTCACTGCGGCTATCGCTCTGCTCGCCCATGCGCACCTTGACGGTGAAGTCCACCTGGTCCCAGCCGGTTAACCCCTCAACCTTCTGGCGCTGATCGACTTTAAAGGACTCCAGCTCTATGGCAGGATTCTGGGCAACACTCTGGGCGATAAAGCGCTCAAGCGTCTGGTTGGTCGCGGCCTGAACGAGGGTGGCGCAGAGCATCAGTGGAATCAACCACCTCAACATCGATAACTTCTTCACGGGAATCTCCTTTTGCGTATGTTTTGGGCCCCTTGTGGCGGTAGAAGCGGTGCACAACACCACGACCCATAAAGCGAAACTGCATCATCAATCCCAAAAGATCGGTCAGCAGGCCGGGCATAATCAGTAGCAGCCCGCCTATCACCCGATAAAGGCTGGAGGCGACCAGCTCCTGCTCGCTGATGCGGCGGGCCATCAGATCCCCCATCAGCGATCCCATGTGGCGATTGAGGCTGCCAAACATCAGCACCCCAATCACCGCCGTCACCACAATCTCTAAAAAGAGCGCCACTCCGCCAAAGGCGTTGATAAACGCTGCGGTGGTCATCACCTCTAAAAAGAGGTAGATGATCAAAAGCACTAAAGGCACTCTGCCTCCAGTCGCCGGCACGCCTCATCGGGGCTAAGATCGAGGCGCTCGCCGCTTTGGCGCACCGCCAGCTCCACGAGATGATCCCCCGCCTTCTTTCCGACAATCAGGGCGTAGGGGTAGCCGATCAGCTCATAGTCATTCATCTTCACCCCAAATCCGGCGGCGCGATCGTCATAGATCACCTCCACTCCGGCACTTTGGAGCCTCTCGTAGAGGGCTTCGGCCATCTGCTTTTGGGTCTCATCCTTTAGGTTGCCCACAATCAGCACCACCTGATAAGGGGCGATGGCAACCGGCCACTTGCACCCTTTTTCATCGTGATGCTGCTCAATCGCAGCGGCCACCAGTCGGCTCACACCGATTCCATAGGTGCCCATCTCATAAGCACGCGCCTTTCCATTCTCATCTAAAAAGAGCGCCCCCAGCGGCTCGGAGTAGCGGCGCCCTAACTGAAAGATGTGGCCCACCTCGATGCCGGGGGTGTGCTCCAGCTGGCCGCCACAGGCGACACAGCGATCGCCGGGTTGCACCGCCACCAGATCGGCAAACACCATCTGATCGGGCATATCCACACCCATGCGGTGATAGTCCGTCCGGTTGGCACCGCTGACCATACCGCGCGCACCTTTGAGCTCATGATCCACAATCCGCTTCACATGGGCGTGGGTATAGTCCAGCCCTACATAGCCAGCCACAATCCCATGGGCCGCCAGCTCCTCTTCACTCGCTTCGAGCAGATCGTTTGCGCCGGTGGCGTTGAGCGCTTTGGTCTCCTCTAGCGCATCGCTGCCGCGCAGGTAGAAGATAACCAGCTGCTCGTGATCGTTAAAGACCGCCTTTTTGACCACCGCTTTAATCAGTGCACTAGAGGGCAGATCCAAAAACGCCGCCACCTCCTCGATGGTCGTCACGCCGGGGGTGTGTACCTCGCCGCTGCGCGTATCCTCGATAGGCGGGTGCGCCACC
>PWVP01000021.1 GCA_003561815.1 Campylobacterota bacterium
CGGTGCGCGTGGCGATAAAGTCATGGTTGACCAGATCCTCCTCGATAATCACCCGCGCCATCATGTTCAGCACGAGCAGATTGGCCTCATAGGGGATGATTAGCTCCTGCTCGGCCGCCTTAGAGAGGGTGATGCGGCGCACATCCATCGTGGCCAGCGGTGTGCCGCTTCTAGCTGCTTCGAGGATGCGTTGGGCCACGATCGGATGGGCTTCGGTGGTGTTAGAGCCGATCACGAGCAGAAACTCCGCATCAAAAATATCATCAAAAGGGTTGCTCGCCGCCCCTTCGCCCACGGTGCGTTTCAGCCCCGCCAGACTCGGTGCGTGGCAGATGCGCCCGCAGTTATCCACATGGGGCGTGCCGATCACCTCTCTGGCAAAGTGCTGAAAAAAGAAGTCGTTTTCGCAGCTGGTGCGTGCCCCGCCCACACAGCCGACCGACTCCGTGCCATGCTCAGCGATCACTTCGTTTAGCTTCCACGCCACGATCGCCACGGCGATGTCGAGATCGCAGCCGTAGTACTCCACATCCAGCGAGTGGAGCAAAAAGAGCTTGTTCTGAAGCGCTGGGGGCATCTGGTTGCGATTCTTTTCGATAAAGCGTTTGCGAATACGCGGCTGGCGCACACGGCTTGGGGAGGTGATAAAGTCGTGACCGAAGCGACCTTTAACGCAGAGCCGCCCACGGGAGACCTTCCCCTGCGGGTGGGCCTCCATGCGCATGATGGTGTCACCCTCCACCTGCGCGATCACATCACACCCGGTGCCGCAGTAGGTGCAGACACTCTGGATGAGCTTCATCTTAGGACTCGATACGAATCATCACGGGGGAAGACTTGACAAACTCAAGCTGCCCGATCTCTTCAAGCGCCTCTATCAGATCCACCTCACTCGCCTCATGGGTGGAGAGCAGCAGATTGGCCAGCTCCTTTTTAACCCGCTTTTTGCGCTGCAAAACCGTCTCGATGGAGATGCGATGCTGCGCTAAGATGGCTGAGATCTGTGCGAGCACCCCGGCGATATCCTCCACCAGAACCCGAATGTAGTATTTGCTCTCGATGTCGGTTTTGGCCGCCAGCTTGAGGCCACCCTCCATCGCGTGTTTAAAGCCCAACATCGGCATGCACTCCCCGCGCGCGATCGCGACGATATCAGCAATCACCGAACTGGCGGTTGCGTCGCCACCAGCGCCAGCGCCGTAGTAGAAGGTTTCGCCAACCTTATCGCCCACCACAGAGATGCCGTTCATCACGCCGTCTACTTTGGCGATCATGTGCTTTTTAGGGATCATCGCCGGATGGACCCGCAGACTCACCTGGCCGTCGATGTTTTTAGCGATCGCCAGTGATTTGATCGTGTAGCCAAACTCTTTGGCAAAGGCGATATCATCTTCGCTCAGATGGCCAATCCCCTCGATCAAAATATCCTCCGGCTTGGCGTCGATGCCGTAGGCGAGACTTCCTAGAATCAGGATCTTATGGGCGGCATCAAACCCCCCCACATCGAAAGTCGGGTCCGCCTCGGCATAACCGAGCGCCTGCGCCTCTTTAAGCACCTGATCAAAGGGGGCCTTCTCGTCGATCATCTTCGTTAGCATGTAGTTACAGGTGCCGTTCACAATGCCACGGATCGACTCGATATGGTTCGCACTCAAGCCATCGCGCAGCGCACGGATAATCGGAATCCCCCCCGCCACACTCGCCTCATAGGCGAAGGGGATCTCACCGGCGAGCACCTCCAGCTCATAGCGGTAGTAGGCCAGCAGTGCTTTGTTCGCGCTGACCACCGGCTTTCTGTTTTTAAGCGCCGCCTCGACCACCTCTTTGGCCTCCTCGACACCCCCCATCAGCTCGACCACCACATCCACATCCGGATCGGCCACCACGCTGCGCCAATCATCGGTAAGGGGGAAGTTCACGCTGCGCGATCGGGCGAGGTTGCGCACCACCCCTTTGACGATACGAATCTCTTTGCCCGCGCGCGCGGTGATCACTTTACGGTTCTCTTCGAGCAGATCGGCCACCGCCTGACCCACGGTGCCCACGCCCACTATGGCAATTTTCAACATAACAGCCCTGACCTATTTATAGAAGTTTCGGGGGATTTTAGCGCACGGGGATTAAAAGGGCGGCGGCCCCCGCAGGCCGCCACGGGGAGGATAAGCTCTACTTCAGGGTAGAGATATAGCGCGCCAGCGCCGTGACATCGTAATCGCTCAGATTGGCCGCGCGGCCCTGCATCGCCGCTGCGGTGGTACCCCGCTCAAACTGACCACTGCGGTACCCCTCGATCACCTGCTCCAGCTGCGATTGGCTCTTGCCGGTGAGCAGGTTGCTCTGACCCATCGCCGCGCGCTTGCCATCGGCACCGTGACAGGAGGCGCAGCGCAGATCGTAGAGTTCTTTACCGCGCACAAACTCCATATTGGTGATGTAGACCGCCAGCGCTTCAATCTTGTCATCATCCAACAAAGAGGCCTGCGCACGCATCGCCCCCTCTGTCGCCCCCTCGACATACGCCTTAAGAACCATCTCGATCCCGGTGGCATCCATCCGCCCAATCTCACCGCTTTGGCCCATCGCCTTCTCCTGACCAAAGTCGCCATGACACACTGCACACCGCTTAAAGAGCTCCTCACCCTCACTGAACTTCGCCTGATCATACGCCCACAATGCGCTTGCGCCCACCATCAAACCAAGCACCCACTTCGCTACTGAACTCATCTCAACTCCTTGGATTACAAAATCATAACCCCATTATACCCTTTTCCCATAAGAGGAGTCAGGCTCTTTCCTTTTAGCCCCCTTGCCGTATGATTGGGTAAACAGAGAGAAGGAGTTGCCATGTTAAATATTCCAAACAGCAACGATTGGGGCAAGCTGCTGCTGCGACTGATGGTCGGTGGCATGATGCTACCCCACGGCATCGCCAAGATCGTCAATGGCGTCGGCGGTATCGCCAACCTTTTTGCCTCCAAAGGGATCCCCGGTTTTCTCGCTTATGGCGCCTATCTAGGCGAGGTGATTGCCCCGATTCTGGTCATTCTCGGGCTCTACACCCGCATCGCCGCGCTGGTGATCGCTGGCACGATCGTGGTGGCCGTCGCCGTGGCCCATCCAGGTGATATCCTCACCTTTAGCAGCCGCACCGGCGCCTGGGGCATTGAGCTGCAAGCCTTCTACATCTTCGGCGGCTTTGCTATCGCCCTGCTGGGTGCGGGCAGCTACTCGCTGGATGCGAAAAAGGGGCGCGGCTAATCCAGCCGCCCATATTGGCACTTATTCCCACCCGGCTTAACGCCGGGGGGGGTCTCTATGCGAACCATCCTGCTCAAACCCCACGCGAACGCTTTTTGGAAGCTACTCGAAGACGAGCGGCCAGAAACCTGTGGTCGAAAGATGACCGATCCGGTTTTAACTACGGCGATGAAGCAGACGACACACCCTGACACACTACCTCCCCCTTAAGCTGCCTCTTTCCATCGCAAAGGAGAGTCATGAAAAGGTTTGTGTTTGCATTGGCGATCGCCGGTGCGCTGTTGGGTCTGGGCGGGTGTGGCGGGGCCATGTCCGAACCTCCGGTTACGGTGGAAGCGAAGTTTCTCGAAAACATCTTCTACGGCAATCCGATCCCTGCGGTTGAGGTCACCGCAGGCTTTACCGCGCAAATGCGGGGGCACTCCTCAAAACATACGCGCTTTTGCTCTCTTTTTGAGAGATTGCTGACCAGGGCGAATTCGAATATGATACAATCGGATCAAATCAACCAAAAAGGTTTTGAAATGTCCAGCGTGACTGTTGAGACAGAGCTTTTGGAGAGGGTGGTGAGAGAGGGTATCGAAAATGCCTTGGCTCGTCAAAAAGAGGTGATCGAGGAGGCGTTTCTGGAGGTTCTTGAAGATATTGGCTTGGCTAAGGCCATGGAGGAAAAAAGTGGCGATAGTGTCTCCGAGGAGACTGTTTTAGATCTCTTGAGCGGTCATGCAACTTCGGTTTGATAAAGCCTTCGAAAAAGACATTCGCAAGCTCTCCGACAAAGAGGTCCGCGAACGCCTTAGAGAAAAAATCTATGCCCTCAAAAGCGTTGACAGCCTAAACGAGATTGCCGGACTGAAGAAAATCAAAGGCTACACAGATTACTACCGCCTACGAATCGGCGACTATCGTTTGGGTCTGGAGATAGAGGGGCAAACACTCGCCCTGGTTCGCTTTCTACATCGCAAAGAGATCTACAAAAGATTCCCCTAAAACAACCCACCCTGTGCGCCGCTTGGCGGTGAGAGCCGTAGCGCTTCGTAGGTTTTGACTGTCGCTATGCGGCCTCGGGCGGTGCGCTCCAGATAGCCGTTGGCCAGCAGATAGGGCTCGATCACCTCTTCGATGGTGCCCGCATCTTCGCTGAGCGCCGCACCGAGGGTGTTTAGCCCGATCGGACGGCCTTTGGCTTCGACCAGCAGGCTCAAAAAGCGCAGATCCTGCTCATCAAAGCCGTGCTCATTGACCCCCAGCGCATCCAGTGCTGATCGGGCGCGGGTGGCGACGATCTCGCTCTCATCCTCCACCTCGGCAAAATCCCGCACCCGGCGCAGAAGGCGCAGCGCGATCCGGGGGGTTCCGCGCGATCGCACCGCAATCTCCTCGGCCGCATCCTCCACAATCGGCTTATCCAGCTTCTTCGCCGCCAGCATCACGATCTGCGAAAGCTCAGGGGGGGTGTAAAACTGCATCCGAAAGTGCACGCCGAAGCGATCGCGCAGGGGGTTGGAGATCATGCCCGCACGGGTGGTGGCGCCGATCAGCGTAAAGCGGGGGAGGTCGATTTTGACCGATTGGGCCGCCGGGCCGCTACCGATAATGATATCGAGCCGATAATCCTCCATCGCCGGATAGAGCACCTCCTCGATCGTCGGGCTCAGCCGATGAATCTCATCGATAAAGAGAATATCCCCCTCCTCCAGATTGGTCAGGATGGAGGCGAGATTGCCCGGCTTCTCGATCATCGGCCCGGCGGTGACCTTGATGCTGGCTCCCATCTCTTTAGCGATCAGGTAGGCGAGCGTGGTTTTACCCAGCCCCGGCGGGCCGAAAAAGAGCAGGTGATCGAGCGGCTCACTCCGCTTAAGCGCTGCATCGATAAAGACCCGCAGGTTGTTCTTGATAGCGCCCTGACCGATGTAGCCCTCCCAGAGATCCGGGCGCAGCTGCACATCTTCACTGCTATCAAACGAAACCTTCTCCACCTCGACAATCCGCTCCAAATGCCACCTTTAAGCCGTATATGGGGAGGATTTTAGCAAAATCGGGTTGACGCTTGTAAAAAGAGGAGCCGCCCATGCCCGAGAGCAACCCCCTACCTAAAGCGATCGAGAAGCAGATCGATGCCCTCTCGCAGACGCTGGATCTGCACCACCGTAGGCGCACTGTGGTTCGGCTCCACGCCACCGACGATCCCAGGCGCAAAAGTCTGGAGCTCATCAGCGGCGAGTGGGAGGGGGATCAGCCCTGGTTTGTGGTGGATGAGAGCGGTACGGTTCACGCGCTGACCTCCGTGGCGGCTCTGATGCACTTTATCCAGACGATGCAGAGCTCCACGAATGAGAACTTCAGCCTCAAGCTCGAAAAGGCGATCTGGCAACACTTCCCGATCGATTTTCACGATGTCTGGGTGGTGGCGATGAACGAGCTGCAAAAGAGGCTGGCCACCAGCCCCGATAGCCGCGTACTGGAGGTGGATATCGATCGGCTCATCGATCGCATCCACCGCGAACACCCCAACCTCTTTTACCGCATCAAAGAGGGGATGATCGATCAGCTAACCGATCAGTAGCTGTCCGGCTGCCGCCACGATTGCGGTCTCGCTTCTTAGGATCTGCTCTGCACCCAGCCCAAAAACCGGCTCTTTAGCCACCTCCTCAGAAGCAAAGCCCCCCTCCGGGCCGATAAGGAGCACCCGATCGCCAAGTGCCGATCGACTCAAAGGCGCGCCGCCGGGTGCCAGCCACGCCAGTGTGTGAGCACTTTTAAACGCACCATAATCCATGCTCTCAATCACCATCGGATCCGATCGGCCGCACTGCTCACAGGAGGCGATCACGATCCGCGCCATCCGATCGGCATCCAGGCGGAAGTTGCGCTGACTTTTGGCGCACCAGATGAGGCTCAGCCGCTTAAGGCCCAGCTCGTTGAGCATCGGCAGCGTGCGCTCGATCACCTTAGGATCCACCACGCACCAGGCCAGATGGGCCGGGCCGGAAGCGATCGCTGGATCCTCCTGGGCAGAGAGTAGTGTCAGCTCCGCGCGACGGCGATCGATCTGTGCAATCTGGTAGTCATAACGGTAGCGATCGCCGAGGTTACGAAAGGCGAGCGCTTCACCAGAGCGGTGGCGACGCGCCTTAAAAAGATGAACAAACCGCTCCCCCTCGACACGCAGCTGCGGCGCGCCCGCCTCGGGGTGATAACAAAAACGCATCGCCCCTAGGGCGCCTCGTGGCGGGAGGGGAGCTCAAGCCCCGCTAGACGCACCACCCCCGGCTGAGCCGTCGCAGCGACATAGTCCAGATCGGCTCGAATCCGCCCGGCAATCACCGTAAACTCTTGAAGCTCCTCACCACTGAGGCCATCTTCTCGCACGCTTCGCACCGAGAGCGGGTTGATAGGACGCCCCGCGCGGCGCACCTCATAGTGCAGGTGGGGGCCGGTAGAGACCCCGGAGGTGCCCACATAGCCGATCACCTGCCCCTGGCGTACGCGACTGCCCTGGCGGATATTGGCGTAGCGGCTCAGATGGGCATAGCGGGTCTCCCAGCCGTTTCGATGCTCAATAATCACCAGCCGCCCATAGCCGCGATCGCAGCTGGTTTGACACCCCCGAAAGCGCACCACCCCATCGGCGGTGCTGCGCACCGGCGTGCCGGTCGGCGCGGCGAAATCGGTGCCCAGGTGGGGGCGGCGATACCCGTAGACCGGATGGGTGCGCCCGCTGGGGCGGAAGTGGGAGCTGATACGGTTAAAACGAAGCGGATACTTGATAAACATCCCCGCCAGCGCCTTGCCCTCCTCATCGTAGTAGCCCTGATCGAGATCGCGAAAGAAGGCGTAGTGGCGGCGCTTGTTGGTCTCGATAAAGGCCCCTTTGATGTGGACACCGCCCCAGGTTTTACCGTTTCGCACCTTGCGCTCATAGATCACACTCACCTGATCGCCCTGACGAAAATCGCGGCGAAAGTCGATGCGATCGTCGTAGATGGTGGTCAGCTCGGTCGCCACCCGGCTGTTACCCGTCAGCCGCTGCAGATCCACCAGAAGCGATCGCTCAATCTCAAAAGTGAGGCTCTCCTCCACCACCTGATAGCGAATCGGCTCCAGGCTCACCTCAAACCCCTCCTCAACCCGCATCAGCGAGATTTGGACATCCTCACTAATGGGAATCAGCGCCTGAAGCAGCTCGCCGCTCTCCTCGTGGTAGAGCTCGTGAAAGGGGGTATCGGCAAAAATCGTGCGAACGGAGGATTTTAGCTCATCGTTAAGCCCGTAGTAGAGGCTAAAAGCAATCTCGTGCTTCTCTAGATAATCAAAAAAGGTCTGATTGGCGGGCCAGACACTCTCCTGTACCTGATGGCCCCAGAGGGCGCAGACGATCAAAAGGGGCCATAAAAATCTCATTATCTCCGCGTTCCTTTTAGTGTGCCATTCTAAAATGCCCTGCCCTGCTCTCACCCCCATACTACCCCAAAAAAATTTCAACTCTCTTTAAAGAACCCTCTAGCCATGCCGTTTTTAGCACTCTTTAGATGAACATGGTATGATCACGGCTATTTGAAAACCACACAAAGGATCCGGGCTGAGGGGTGTCGTAGCGGTTGCCTGTCTCTCGTCTCTCCTGCTTTTGGGGTGTGGGGCTAAACACCCCTCGGCCGATTCGGTCAAATCCTGTGAAGCGCTTCTTTATGAGGCGGAGTCGGTCGATTTTTTAGTGCAGACACTGGCCAAGGAGGCGGATGAGGCGCGTGCGCGCCCTGTGGCACTGCACCTGTTTGTCGTGGCAGCGGGTACGGCCATCAGCCTGCAGCCGGCTCTGCTCACCGGCGAGCGGTTCTACCTCGCTCCGGCAGCCACCATCGCCTACTACAACCTGATGGCCGCCCCGCCCGAAGCGCTGGCGCGCCATGAGATTCTGACCAAACGACAAGCGATTTTGACGAAACTGATTGAGGAAAACCATTGCAAACCGAGCGACAAACTTTAAGCTATCTCATCGACTTTATCCACGCAGAGCCGGTGGATAAGAGCGCCATCTTCACCCAGCTCAAATGCAGCGATGCCGAGGCGCGGCTGCTGCGGCTGATGACCCGCGAGTATCTGGAGGGCAGCGCCGATATGAGCGCCTATGACCTGCTGATCGCCGCCTACGACAAAAAGCAGCTCGACTTTGTCCACCACATCCAGGAGGTGAAAAACCTCATCGATCTCGGCTGGGTGATTCTCAACTCCTTTCACCACATCAAAACCTCTGAGCTGAGCCTGCTGGATCTGCTGCACCACTCCATCAGCCTCTCAAGCACCTTTCTCAAGCTGCTCGAAGAGGGCAATCTCGATCTGGTGCTGCCCGAGATCAAAGCGTACGAAGATCATCTGGAGTATCTGCAAGATGAGTTTCTGCGCATCGATCTCTACCGCAAACTGGCCATTATCCGCCAAAGCTACGATCAGACCTCCCCGAGCTATAAGCGGGTGCGCAGCAAGCTGGGCATGCTTGAAAATCAGATCAAAGAGCGGATCAAGGTCTCTAAAGAGACCCCTAAGCTGCACAAATACTTCCGCGATCGCCACCTGGAGGAGAAGGAGCAGCTCATCTTCCTGGCCCTGCTCAAAGAGGAGTACGCTGGCACCGATGACAACCTGCGGGATATGAACACCCTCATCGAGCTGATTAGCTTCGATGATTACGAGAAGATCAAAAACCGCAGCCTGCTTGAAGAGAACGCCCCGCTGATCGAAAAGGGGGTGATCGACTATGACGAGATGCTCACCCCCTTTGGGGGCATTAGCCGCAGCTTCTTTATCACCGAAGAGGTGCTTAAAGAGGTGATCCACCCCAAAAAGAAAAAACCCCAAAAGATCCGCCTGGAAGCGCTGATCAAAGAGCAGGAGATCTTTGAGCTGCTTGAGCCGCGAACCACCCTGGAGGATGTGGTGCTGCACCCCAAGACCCGCGAGATGCTTGAGGGGGTTTTGCGCCAGATGGACAAAAGCGTCAACGCCCGCCTCAAAGAGTGGGGCATCAAAGATAAAAAGAGCACCATCGACGGGCGGATCATCTTCCACGGCCACCCGGGTACGGGCAAGACCCTCACAGCGCTCAGCATCGCCCGGAGCCTAAAAAAGCAGGTGATCAGCTTTGACTGCTCGAAGATCCTCTCCATGTACATTGGCGAGAGCGAGAAGAATGTCCGCAAAATCTTCGACAGCTATAAAGAGATTGTCGCCAAAACCAAAAACGAGCCGATCTTGCTGCTCAACGAGGCCGATCAGTTTCTCTCCGCCCGCACCAGTGGGCCTGGCAGCAGTGCGGAGAAGATGCACAACCAGATGCAGAACATCTTTTTAGAGCAGATTGAGCGCTTTGGCGGCATACTGATCGCCACCACCAACCTGCTGGAGAGCATTGATCCCGCCTTCTCCAGGCGCTTTGACTACAAGATCAAATTCGAAAAGCCCGATCAGGCCCAAAGAGAGGCGATCTGGCAAAAACTCCTACCGACCAACGCGCCGATGGCCGAGGATGTTCAGATCGCCGAGCTGGCCCGCCACCCCCTCACCGGCGGCCAGATCCAGCTGGTGATCAAAAACACCGCCACCCTGGTAGCCGCCCAGGAGGAGCCGCTCTTTACGCGCCAACTCTTTGAGGATGTGATCCGAAAAGAGATCAGCGGCGCCTTTGGCGATGAGAAATCGATGGGATTTCTGGCCTGATGCTCTCCGATGTGATTGGCTGGATCGTCGATACGATAGGGGCGCTGGGCTATACGGGGATCGTGGTGCTGATGTTTCTGGAGAGCAGCTTTTTTCCCTTCCCCTCCGAGGTGGTGATGATTCCGGCGGGCTATCTGGCCAGCCAGGGGCAGATGGATCTCTTTGTGGTGATTGGCTGTGGCATTTTAGGCTCGCTGCTGGGTGCCATCTTTAACTACTACCTGGCGCGCACACTGGGGCGGCGCATTATTATCCGCTGGGGGCGCTACTTCTTTTTTAGTGAAGCGACGATGGTGAAGATGGAGAACTTTTTTCACAAACACGGCCCCATCTCCACCTTCTCCGGTCGGCTGATTCCGGCGGTGCGCCAGTACATCTCACTGCCAGCGGGCCTGGCGAAGATGCGTCTGGATCTCTTCTGTTTCTATACCGCTCTAGGTGCCGGTATCTGGATGGTGGTGCTCACTTTGCTGGGCTACTTTATCGGGGCACAGGAGGAGCTGATCAAACCCTACCTGCAGAGCGCACTGGCCATCACGCTGGTTTCGGTGACGGTTTTGATCATCCTCTACATGCTGTTTCAACGCCACAAGCGCCGCGAGCTGCCCTGATGATCCACCTTAAGACGCTCCAGATCACGCACAAAGAGACGACACTGGTCGATATCGCCCTGACGCTGCGCACCACCCTAGGGCTGGTGGGCCAAAGCGGCAGCGGCAAAAGCCTCACCCTCAAAGCGCTGCTGGGGCTTCTGCCCGCATCGATGACGATGAAGATGGATCTACAGGCCCCCTTTGAGCTGATTCGGGGCAGAAGTGTCGGGTTTGTGCCCCAAAACCCCTTTACCGCCCTCAGTCCGCTCTCGAAAATCGGGGTGCAGTTTCACGCCCCCAAAGCGCGCGTGATAGAGGCGCTGGAGCAGGTGGGTCTGGGCCACTGGGCGCTGGATCGCTTCCCCGCAGAGCTCTCCGGTGGGCAGCTACAGAGGGTGGTGATCGCCATGGCGCTGATCCATCGGCCGAAACTGCTGCTACTCGATGAGCCCACCACCGCGCTCGATCACGAAACCAAAGCCGAAATTCTAGCGCTCTTAGAGCAGATCCACACCCGCTTTGAGACCCGGCTGCTCTTTGTGGGGCACGATATGGCCGCCGTCTCGCAGGTGTGTGCCGAGATTGCGGTGATCGACAGGGGTCAGATTGTGGAGAACGGGCCCACCGATCGGGTCATTCAGGCGCCCGCCACCCGGCAGAGTCGGGAGCTGATTGAGTCCAATTTCGCCTACCGCGACTGGAGGAGATAGAAGAAGATGAAGAAGTTTTTATACTGGAGTGGGGGGGTTGTTCTGGTTGTGGGGCTGGCTGTGGCCGGTGTGCTGGGCTACTATGTCATGACCGCCCTGCAGCGCGATACCGACCCTCTGGTCTACTACAACCCGACACTCACCACCCAGATCTTCGATCGCAACGGCGATCTGGTGGCCAATATGTTTGAGGGCGAGCACCGCCTCTATGTCCCCTTTGAGCAGATCCCCTCGCGGATTGTGGAGGCGATCGTGGCGATTGAGGATACCAGCTTCTTCGAGCATGAGGGGCTCAACTACGAGGCGATCTTTCGCGCCGCCTACCGGGTGGCGATGGCGGGCCGCGCCGTAGAGGGGGCGAGTACCATCACCCAGCAGCTGGTCAAAAACCTGCTTCTAAGCCGCGAAAAGACCCTCGATCGCAAAATTCAAGAGGCGATTCTCGCCCTGCGCGTCGAGCGCAAACTCTCTAAAGAGGAGATTTTAGAGCGCTACCTCAATGCGATCTACTTTGGCCACGGCTACTACGGCATCCGCACCGCCGCAGAGGGGTATTTCCGAAAGAGCTTAGAGGATCTCACCCTCAAAGAGTCGGCGCTTTTGGCCGGGCTGCCCCGTGCGCCGAGCTTTTATGACCCCCCCCGCCACCGTAAGATGGCGCTCACCCGGGCCAACCTGGTGCTCGATCGGATGTACACCCTCGGCTGGATTAGCAGCACCGAGTACCGCGAAGCGCTCCTGGAGGAGCCGGTTGTTTATGATGACAGCCTGACGCGAAACCGCGCCCCCTACGCCGTCGATCACATCGCCAACACACTGCGCGCGGAGTTCCCCGACATCCGCCGCGGCGGCTACCGTATCGACTCAACGCTCGATCTGGAGATCCAGGCCATCGCCGAGGAGGCGCTGCGATCGGGCTATGAGACCAACTTGCAGCGCGTTGAGACCTTCCACCGCGAAGAGCACCGAAAACTCAAGCGCGAGATCGATGAGGCGCTTGCCCAGGAGGGGCTTTCAGCCGCCACCCTTCTGGCCGAACAGAACATATCGGTCTACCCCCACTTCGATGAGGAGGCGTTTCAAAGACAGCTCGAGCAGCTTAACGGCGCCATCGTCACCCTCGATCCGGCTAGCGGCGATCTGCTCGCTCTAAGTGGCGGGGTGGACTACCGCAAGAGCCAGTTTAACCGCGCCAGCCAGTCGCGCCGACAGGTGGGCAGTACCTTTAAGCCCTTTATCTACCAGGCGGCCTTCGATCTGGGCTACTCCCCCGCCTCTGAGATCGCCGATATCTCCCGCACCTACCGCTTCACCGACGAGGAGGAGCAGGAGCATGTGTGGCGCCCGACCAACTACGAAGATAACTTCCTGGGGCTCATGACCGCCCGCGAAGCGGTGGTGGTCTCGCGCAACCTGGCCACCATCAACCTGATCGGCAGCATCGGACTTCGCACCCTCTTTGATCAGCTCAACAGCTACAGCGAAACCCCTCTGCCCTACGATATGGCGGTCGCGCTGGGGGCGCACAGCATGTCGCTAGTGGAGTTTTCGGAGTATATGACCGTCCTCTCCAACTACGGTACCCGGGTCACCCCCCGCGTCGCCTCTGCCCTGACCGATCGCTTCGGTAACCGCATCGAGTTTGATATCCAGGAGCACAATGCCACCCGCCCTGAGCAGGCCTACCTCTCCATCGATGTGCTCAAAGACGCGGTCAATCGGGGGACCGGGCGGCGCGCACGGGTACCGGGCATCGAGATTGCGGGCAAAACCGGCACCACCAACGAAAACCGCGACACCTGGTTTGCCGGCTTTACCCCCACCACCCAGACGGTGGTCTGGTTTGGCAACGACGACAACACCCGCATCATGCGCCACGCCACCGGTGGCGGCTTCTCAGCGCCGGTCTTTTCGCAGTTTTATCGGCAGCTGCTTGAGCAGCGCCCCGAACTAAGACGGCGGTTTCATCGGCCCGACGGGGTACGCGAGATCACCATCGCACCGGGTGTAAAGGAGATCTTTACCGACACCTCCCGACCGCCTCGACGACAGAGTGCGCCCAGCGCACCGGAGAACGGCGGCGAGCTGCTTTTTTAGGAATAAAAGTTGCTTTAATCGCGCAGCACGGGCCGACTTGACGGATGCGGGGCTTTAAGTTAGAATAGAGACAAAGGATAGGAAGATGGCGTTTCTCAACTCGTTTGACATCAGCGGCTACGGTCTCTCTGCTCAGCGGTTTCGACTCAACCTGATCAGCACCAATATCGCCAACGCCAACACCACCCGCACCGATGAGGGCGGCCCCTATCGGCGCCAGAGTGCCGTCTACCGCGCGGTGGACTTCGACCAGCACCTTAACCAGCAGCTCTCAAAAAACACCAACTCCCTGCGCTATGAGGATCCCCTCGGCGAGGAGCTCGGCTATGAGCATAAGATCCATCCGCCGGTAACGGGGGTGATTGTCGATAAGGTGGTGCGTGATGACAGCGAGCCGAAGATGCGTTACGAGCCGGGCCACCCTGATGCAAATGCTGAAGGGTATGTCGCCTATCCCAATATTAATCCTGTGGTCGAAATGGCCGATATGATTGAAGCATCCAGAGCCTATCAGGCCAATGTCTCGGCGTTTCAGAGCGCCAAGACCATGGCCAATAGCGCTATCGATATGATGCGGGTATAAGTTCTAGGAGCGGATAGTGGCAGACCTGTTAAACAAAGTCGGTGAGGTTTTTCCTCAGGAGCTAAACGAGCGCAGCAGCCGAAGTGGCGGCGGATTGCGTCCGGACGACACCCGCTTTGCCGATATGCTCCGAAACTCTTTTGAACAGACCAACGAGCTCCAGCTGGACGGGGAGCGTGCCGCCACCGATGTGGCCACCGGACAGGTTAAAGATCTCCACCAGGCTGCGATCGCCATCGGCAAAGCCGAAAACAGCATGAAACTGATGCTCGAGATCCGAAACAAAGCTATTAGCGCCTACAAAGAGATCATAAGAACCCAGATGTAGTCGGCCCGAGAACTGACAGATATATGGAAAAAACGGGCAAAATTCTTGCGATCTTCTTACTGATCTTTCTCTTTTTCGTCGTCTTTCTCAGCGGCATGGTCAACACCATCACCCAGCCCACCCACGCCCGCGGGTATTTTAAAACCGAGCCTCTTGTCGCCCTAAGGGGCTCGATCGCCTCAGCCGATCACCACACCCTGGCCGCCAGCCATCAGCACTGGCAGCTGGTCTTTGACGGGCGTTACGCCTATGAGAGCAAATGGCCCCTCCTAGCCGCCCTGCTGGCGCGCTATCTGGATCAGGAGGAGCACCACCTGCTCGCACAGCTAGCACGGCAGCAGCGGGTTTTGCTGGCTAAAGAGCTCTCCAGTGGCCAGGCCCAGGCACTCAAGCGGCTCTCTAGCGCCCTGGATCGCCAGGGGGTCTTTCGCACGCTGGATGTGGGGGGCACCCGGCTGCGCTACGGCCTGGAGGTCACCCCCCAAAACCCCCAGGGGCGCCACTACCTCTATGGAGATCTCGCCCAGCCGGTTCTGGGCTATGTCCAGCGATCCAGCGGCATTGGCGAGATGGGGCTAGAGCGCTTTTATGAGAGCAGTTTGAGGCCCCAAAGCGTCGGCGGCATCCGTGCGCAGCGGGATGTGGGGGGCAACCTCATCCACAATAACCGCATGGAGCGCACCCCCCAGCAGGATGGTGCCTCCTTAGCGCTTGCGCTGGATCTCGCACTCCAAAGAGAGCTCGAACAGCTCCTTGATCAGCAAAAAGAGGCGTTTGAGGCCCAGGAGGTGATGGCCGCCATCATGCATAGCGATAGCGGACGGCTGGTTGCACTCGCCTCCTCCAACCGCTACAACCCCAACCGCATCACCCAGGAGAGCCTGGCGCACACCCGGATGAATGTTGTTCAGTACCCCTTCGAACCGGGCTCGGTGATGAAGCCTTTTATCCTCGCGCTACTCTTCGAGGAGGGGGCGGCCGGTCAGTACGATCTGGTGCGTGGCTACAACGGGCGGCTGGAGCTGGGCGGCGAGGTGATTGAGGATGACTTCCCCCGCGCCTGGCTGAGCGCAGAAGATGTGATTGTCTACTCCAGCAATGTGGGCATCGCCCAGCTCGCTTTGGGGCTGAGCGCCTATAAGATGCACGACGGGCTGAGCAGTTTTGGTTTCGCCAAGCCTACCGGCATCGACCTGCCCTACGAGGCGGTGGGGGATCTACCCGGCATCCACCGCTACCGCACCGATATCTACCGGGCCACCACCGGCTACGGCTACGGGCTACGCACCACCTTTATGCAGCTGCTCAAAGCCTACAACATCTTCAACAACAGCGGCGTCGCCATCGCGCCCCATCTGGTGGAACGGATGGGGGGCAGCTACGACCCGCTCGCGCTGCCGCCTAAGGTGCCTCAGCGCGTTATTGGCGAGCCCACCGCCATGAAGATGATGCAGATTCTGCGCAAAACCGTTCTGCAAGGCACCGGCCGTCAGGCGCAGGTGGAGGGGATCTTCACCGCCGGAAAGACCGGCACCGCCAAAATCGCCTACTCCGGCGGCTACAGCGACACCCACCACAGCTCCTTTTTCGGTTTCGCCAATGACCAGACAGAGCGCTACACCATCGGGGTGCTCTTTATCGATCCACAAAAAGAGAGCATGGCCGCCCGCACCGCCGCCCCCACCTTCGCCGAAGCGGCGAAGCTGCTTATTGAGCGGGGGTATCTAAACAGGGATCAAAACGGTGAGTCACCGTAAGGCGCTCACCCTCGCGCACAACCTCCAACGCCACCTGCCCCAGCGCTGCTGCCTGGTAGAGTGCCCAGCGCACTTGAGCGGTTTTTGAGACCTCTTTTTCATTAAGGGCGGTGAGCCGATCGCCTGCGCGCAGATCCAGCTTCTGTGCCAGCGACCCCTCCATCACCTGCAAAACCGTCAGCTCTTGATCGAAAAAGACCCCCAGCACCGGCGAAAGGCAGCGATCCGAGGGGGGCGGATCCAGATGCAGGTGTGCCGGCAAAGAGCGGTTGGCATCCTGAATAATCGCCACGGCCCCTTTTAGCCCCAGGCGCTCCAGCTTGGCCCCCACGCCCCACGCCCTGCCCAGATGGCCGTTGCCCGCCAAAATGACCAGCTGTCGATCACGGTGGCGCTCATGATGCTCCGCCGCACGGGTGGCCATCTGCGCCTCCCACAGCTGCTGCCCGCGCAAAAACCGCTCCAGATCGCCGCTGCCTGGATGGCGCCCGTGCAGAGCGGTCAGCTTCTCGCGCCGCTTAGGGGGCATCGATCGCAAAAGCGCCTCATCGAGATCACCGCTGCTGTTTTGATCCAGCAAGCGGCGGTGCTTAGAGTCGGGGAAGTTGAGCGCAAAGAGCGGGATCGCCTCACTTTTAGCGTAGCGAAAGAGCGGTGCCATCAGACGAAAATCGTACCCCCAGCGATCAAACCAGTCGCTTTTACGCAAAAACCCCTCCTCATCCAGATCGCCGCGCAGATACGCCTCCAGCACAGGCTGCTGATCGCTACCAAGCGCCTCAAGGCCGACACTCAAGGGGTTGTGCGCCGCCAGCTTTTGGATCAGTCGAAGCTGGCTCTCATGGTGGGCCGCCTCGGTGTGCCGCTCGCCGATGAGCACCACCGGCGCCTGGATCAGGGTCTCTTCGTGCGCCTGCCAGAGTGCATCGACACTCTTATAGAGCTCTTCGGCCCACAGGGGTATTGACACCATCAGCACCACTATCCATCTCATAACCGTATCATACGGCACACTTCTTAAGGGGGGGTAGACTAGACTTATCTTCATGGCAAGACACCTCACCACCACCGCCGATTTTTCCACCGCTGAGATTGAGGCGGTTTTTGAGCGCGCGCGCCTCTATACGGGCGATCAGACCAGTCAGGATCTGCGTGGACGACTGGTGATCAACATCTTCTTCGAAAACTCCACCCGCACGCGCAGCAGCTTCGAGGTGGCCGCTAGACGACTCGGTGCGGAGGTGGTGAGTCTGGATGTGGCCACCAGCTCTGAGGCCAAAGGCGAAACCCTGCACGACACCGCCGCCAATCTCGATGCGATGGGGGCCAGCGCCATCGTCGTGCGCCACAAAAACGCCGGGGTACCCAAAATCCTCTCACAAAGCGTCAGCGCCAGCGTGGTCAACGGCGGTGATGGGGCCCACGCCCACCCGACCCAGGCGCTTTTGGATCTCTTCACGCTGCAAGAGGCGCTCGGCGATGTGCAGGGCAAAAAGATCGCCATTGTGGGCGACATCAAAAGCTCCCGCGTCGCGGGTAGTAACATCGAGCTGCTACGCCGCTTCGGTATGGAGGTGATCCTGGTCGCCCCGCCACACTTTCTGCCCAAACGCCGCGATATCGCCACCAGCTGGGATCTAAAGGCCACCGCTCAGGAGGTGGATGCCATCATGGCCCTAAGAACCCAGACTGAGCGGCACAAAAGCCCCCTCTATGCCAGCCTGGCAGACTACGCCACCGACTTTAAGGTCACTCAGGAGATCTTGGGCGATCGGGATGTCGTGGTGCTCCACCCCGGCCCGGTTCACCGCAATGTCGATCTTGACGATGCGGTCCTCTCCGATGCGCGCTGCCTGGTGCTTAAGCAGGTGCGAAACGGTGTGGCCGTTCGTATGGCGCTGCTGCATAAGCTGATTTTGGGGTAGATGCAAGAGAGACTCAACCAGCTGGGCCGCAACCTGCGCCCTTGCTTTTTTATCCTCCCCTACGACGCCCCCTTTGACGAGGGGTTCTGCTACCCGCTGGATGCCTTGGCACCACAGCTGGCGGTGCAGATGGGGCCCTATCGACTAGGGGCGCAGCCTCTTAGGGCAGCCGCGCCGCCACAGCTCGTGCCCGATAGGGGAGATTACGAACAGTACCGCCACGCCTTTGAGGCACTGATGCACGAGATTGGCGAGGGCAACAGCTATCTGGCCAACCTCTGTGCGCGTACGCCGCTTCGAGGCCGGCCGGATCTTGAGCAGCTCTACGCCTGGAGCCAGAGCCGCTTTAAGCTACTCTTTCGCGATCGCTTCGTCTGCTTCTCCCCGGAGAGCTTTATCACCATCCGCGCCAACCGCCTGATGACCCACCCGATGAAGGGCACCCTCCCCTGCGACCAACCGCCCGAGCAGCTTCTTAAGAACCCTAAAGAGCAGGCTGAGCACACCATGGTGGTCGATCTGCTGCGAAACGATCTGAGCCAGATCGCTAAAGGGGTGCGGGTCAAGCGGTGGCGCTATATCGAGCAGGCGGGATCCCTCTGGCAAAGCAGCAGCGCCATCGCTGGACAGCTCGATCGAGGCTGGCCCGATCGACTCGGCGACCTGCTCGCCACACTTCTACCCGCTGGCAGCATCAGCGGCGCGCCCAAACGCTCGACGGTGGCGATCCTGGATCGGATCGAGGGTTTTAGGCGGGGGTTTTTTTCCGGTGTGTTCGGGATCTTTGATGGGCAGGATCTCTACAGCGCCGTGCTGATTCGGTTTGTAGAGCAGGCCTCAGAAGGGGCGTACTTTAAGAGCGGGGGCGGCATCACCGCCGATAGCGACCCCCAGGCCGAGTATGCAGAACTGCGGGCTAAAGCGCGCTTTCCGCTGGCAGCGCCGCTTGAGACGGCGGGGGTTTTTGAGACCATCCGCGTGCAAAACGGGCGGGCGATCCTGCTTGGCTGGCACCGCCGTCGCCTCCAGGCGGCCGCTGCCAGACGGGGCTTTAGACTGCCCCGTGAACTTCTGGGCACTTTGCGCCTACCGCGCTCAGGGCGCTTTCGGCTGAAACTGACCATAGGGCCAAAGACCCCCGCGCAATACACCCTGCATGATGCGGCTATTCGGCGCGCCAAACGGCTTCGGCTGGTGCGGTGTGCGATACGCTACCCCCTAAAGTGTGCCGATCGCCACGCACTGCAGGCGCTTTATAAATCCCGCCAAAATGCCGATGATGTGGTGATTGTACGAAACGGATTGATAAGCGACACCACGGTGGCCAATGTGGCCATCTTCGATGGCGATCGGTGGCTCACCCCCGCTGCACCACTGCTCAAAGGAACCGTGCGTGCGCGACTGCTTGCCGGGGGGTTTTTAACCGTCGCCTCGCTGCGGCCGGAGACGCTTGAGCCCCAGTGGCTGGTGGGGCTGATGAATGCGATGACAGGATTTTATGTCGCGGGACAAGTAAAGGATGTGCTAATCGATGATTAACAAGATACTCAAGGATGAGGCTTTTGCCCAGATGATGGCCGATCACGCCGCCGATACGCTGGATCTGCTGCTGGAGATGCAGACCCCCTTTGGGGTGCTCTGCAACCTCTCGCAGGTGCACTTCGATCCGCCGCTTCCCGAGGCGCTTCAGGAGGGGTTTAAGCCGCTCACCCTCTTTCTGCTCAGCGGCTACACCCTCCAGAGTGCCGAACTGGATGAGGAGATGCTCTATCTGAGTTTTGAGGCGGGTTTTGGGGAGGAGAACTTCGGATCGGTGGTTACCGTCCCGACCGATGCGATTTTGCAGATTGTGATTGATGAGTCGGTGATCTTTTTAAATCTGGCGGCCACCGTTACCCCCAAACGCGGCGAGCGCACCGCCGCCCAGGGGGGCGAAGGGGGATCGCTAGAGCACTCGATTCGGAGCTTTCTAAACAACCCGGAGAATGAGAAGTTTTTTAAAAAGTAGCGGCCAGGGCGCGCTTCTCGTTTAGAAATCGCACCGCCCGATCGATGGGCGCTTCGGCTTTGCGCTCTTTTAGGCAGGCGATGTAGAGCTTACGACTGACAGCGCACCCCTTAATGCGCCCAGCATGAAGCACCCCGCTGGAGAGCTCATCGCTTACTGTAAAGCGCGATAGCATGGAGACCATGGGGCGAGCCGGGTCTTTCGGGCCTTTGATCAGCGCCTGCTTGATGGCGGTGGCGTCGTTAAAAACCGAGCCGCCGGCTAGAAGCTGTTGACAATCCATGCCCGCGCTCTTTAGCGCCCCCATCGTCACCTGGCGGGTCTCGCTCTCATCGTCACGGGCGATCCACTCAAACTGCTCCAGGCTTTTAGGATCGATCGTCTCGGCGATGGGCTGATTGCTCACCACCACAATCTCATCCTCGATCCACTCCCGGTAAAAAATCGCCTCATTAAAGGTGCTGGGCGCAAAGAGGGCCACATCGGCCCGGCGGCTCTTTAGCGCCTCCTCCGACTCCTGGCTGCGGCTGACCACCACCGAGAGCGCCCCCTCCATCGCGCGGCGCAGATCGCTCAAACAGCAGGGCAGCAGGTAGTTGCCCACCACCGGGCAGGCTGAGAGCACCAGCGGCATCTGCCGGTTGGCGATACGCATCAGCTCCTGCTCCCCCTCCTTTAAGACCCCCTCGACCCGGCCGAGCACCGCCAAAAGCGCCTGCCCCTCTTTGGTGAGAGTTATGCCGTTTCTGCGCCGCTCCACAACACGGCACTGCATATACTCCTCGATCGCCTTAATCTGCTGCGTCACCGCAGGCTGGGAGATGCCGATCCTGGCGGATGCTTTTGAGAAGCTCCGCTCTCTGGCGACCGTAAGAAAGGTGTTCATCTTCGAAAACTCTTTAAGCAGCATGGCGATTCCTGGAAAATTATAATTTCAGATCATACAATAGGTAGGATTAAATTTATAGATGACTAAACCATTAGGGATAGTAGGATTTACCCGATCGCCGGGGCTTGAGGGCTTAGTTGGCATTGGCTATAATCAGATAGCATTAGCAGAGAGGGTATAAATGGATCAGTTTCTCGCAGAGCTCAACGCCGCCCAGCGCGAGGCGGCGATGTTGGTGGATGGGCCGATTCTTATTCTCGCCGGGGCGGGAACCGGCAAGACCAAGACCATCACCACCCGTCTGGCCTATCTGCTCTCTCAGGGGATCGATCCCGGCTCCACCCTGACGCTCACCTTCACCAACAAAGCCGCCCGCGAGATGCGCGATCGCGCTTTGCAGATGATCGGGCAGCAGACGCTCCACCCGCCAGGGCTTTATACCTTCCATAAGTTCGGGCTGCTCTTTTTACGCTTTCATATGGATCGTCTCGAAAGACGCAACAACTTCGTGATTATCGATACCGACGATAAGAAGCGGATTCTCAAGCAGTTCACCCCTGAGAGCCTGCAAATTAAGGCGGTTGCCTCGGAGATTAGCCACTGCAAAAACTCCCTGATTGGCCCCGACGAGGCGATGGCCCAGACCGAAGGGCTCGATGCGGTTCTTAAAAAGCGCTATCAGAAGATGGCCGAGATCTACGGTCAGTACCAGAGCTATCTGCAGAGCAACAACCTGGTCGATTTCGACGATCTGCTGGCGCTGCCTCACCAGATCCTAAAGGAGAACGAGTCGCTGCGCCAGGATATCAGCCGCCGCTATCAATATGTGATGGTGGATGAGTATCAGGATACCAATGAGCTTCAGCTCAGGCTGCTTAAGCAGCTGTGCGACACCCATGAGAACCTCTGCGTCGTGGGCGATGACGATCAGAGCATCTACGGCTGGCGGGGGGCCAATGTCCAGAACATCCTGGGCTTTTCGCAGCTCTTTAAGAAGACGGCGGTGATCAAGCTGGAGGAGAACTACCGCTCCACCCAGACCATCCTCAAAGCGGCCAACGAACTCATCGCCCACAACCGCCAGCGCCACGATAAGAAGCTCATCAGCACCCTGGGCGAGGGTGAGGCGATCGCGCTGATGGAGAGCCATGACGAGAACGAAGAGTCGACCGCCATCGCGCGACGGATCGGCCGCCTGATCGAAGGGGGTGTACGCCCCGGCGAGATTGCAATCTTGTTTCGGATCAACGCCCTTTCCCGATCGCTGGAAGAGGGGCTCAATAAAGCCCGCATCCCCTACAAACTGGTCGATAGCGTCGGCTTCTACGAGCGCCTGGAGATCAAAGATGCCATCGCCTACCTGCGCCTGATGGTCAACCCGCACGACGACTTCTCCCTGCGCCGCGTGATCAACAAACCCAAACGGGGCGTGGGCAAAGCGACGCTGGAGAAGATCGAAAAGGCCGCCTTTGAGGCGGGGCAGACCCTCTTTGGGTATCTGGAGCAGACCCCCCCTGATGAGCTGGCCGTGGTGGCGGGCAAGAAGTCCGGCCAGCTGCTCCATCAGCTCGCCGATGCGATCAAAGAGCTCAGCCAGCTTGCCAGCGAGGGGACCTATGCGCTTGTCGATCGCTTCGAGAGCCTGATCGGGCTGCGAAAGCTCTATCTGGAGGCCGAGGAGATCGAGCGGGTGCAGAACATCGACGAACTCTACGGCCTGCTGCGCGATTTTGGGATCCAAAACCCCCATCTGCCCCTGGAGGAGTTTCTGGCCGAAAGTGCGCTTAGCAGCGATCAGGACGCCCTCGGCGGTGAGGTGATCAGCATGATGACCATCCACGCGGCCAAGGGGCTGGAGTTTGAACACCTCTTTGTGATCGGTTTGGAGGACGGGTTTTTCCCGCTGCTGGGCGATGGCACCGATAGCGAAGAGGAGCGGCGGCTAGGCTATGTCGCCTTTACCCGCGCCAAAAAATCCCTCACCCTCTGTACCGCCCGCAGCCGCTTCTTCCGCGGGCGGCGCCAGGAGATGATCAAGAGCCGCTTTCTCACCGAAGCGGGGCTCATCAAAGGCAGCCTCACGCTGGATGATAGCAGCGCCATCAAAAAGGGGGATCTCATCAAGCACAAGCTTTTTGGGATGGGGCGGGTGACTGCCGCAACCAAGGCGGGGCGCGAGTATAAACTGACCATCAACTTTGGCGGCACCAGCCGGGATATTCTCTCCAGCTTCGTTGAGCGGATCTAGCCGCTTTGAACCGGCTCTTTGTGGCGCGCAAGCCCCCCTTTATCAGCTCCAACCGCTTTCTAGGCCAGCTCAAGCGGCGCTATGGCATCAAAAGCGCCGGCTTTAGCGGTACGCTCGATCCCTTCGCCTGCGGCTGCCTGATTGTCGCCTTTGGCCAATACACCCGGCTCTTTCAGTATCTGGCCAAAAGCCCCAAACGCTACCGCGCGACGCTCTATCTGGGCGCACACAGCCAGAGTCTCGATCTGGAGCAAATCGAGTCCATCATGCCGGTTAACCCCCTCGAAACCACTGCGATCAAAGCCGCCATGGCCACCCTCACCGGCGAACAGATGCAGGTGCCGCCACGCTTTAGCGCCCTGAAAATCAACGGCCGCCGCGCCTACACACTGGCCCGATCGGGCGAAGCGTTTGAGATCAAGGCGCGTCCGGTGACGATTCACAGCCTGAGTCTACTGAGCTACTGCCACCCCTTTCTCACCTTTGAAGCCGAGGTGAGCGAGGGCACCTACATCCGCACCCTGGCAGCCGATCTGGCCGAAAAACTCGGCACCTTCGGTGCGCTGACCTATCTGGAGAGGCTCAGCGAAGGCAGGCTCCATGATGAAAACGAGCGCGCACTCGATCCGCTCAGCGTTATCGATCTGCCCCACAACCGCTACCGGGGCGATGAGGCGGATCTCTATCTGGGGCGCAAGCTCAAAGCCGCCGATTTTGAGCAGACTAAAGAGGGGGTCTACCTCATCGAAGCGGCAGCGTTTTTTGTCATTATCGAGATTATTGGCGATCGGGGGCACTACCGTTTGGGGCGCATGCCCCGGGTGTGCTAAAATCCGCGCCATGAAACACCCTGTCTATACCGCCCCGGCCAAAATCAATATCTTTCTCAAGATCACCGGGCGGCGCGAGGATGGCTACCACCTGATCGCCTCACGGTTTGTGCGCCACGAGGCGCTGAGCGATAAGATGTGGTTTGAGAAGGGCGATGGCAAAAACTTCGAGGTGGTGGGGGAGTTTAACTGTCCGCCACAGGAGAACACCATCATGAAGGCCTACCGCGCACTGATGCACCACCACCCCGATCCGAAGATCGCTGCTTTTTGTAAGCTGCACAAGGTGATGGTCTATAAGCAGATCCCCGCCGGTAGCGGTATGGGGGGTGGCAGCTCCAACGCGGCCACCTTTTTAAAGATGATCAACGAATCGGCCGGGCTCAATCTGCCCACCGCCACCCTGATGCGAATCGGCGCGGAGGTGGGGGCGGATGTGCCCTTTTTTATCAGCGGACACAAAAGCGCCAATGTCACCGGTATCGGCGAGATGGTGATGGGGTTTAAAGAGCCCGCGATCGTGCTAGAGAGCTTCACTCCGCCGATCCAGTGCGAGACGGCGCGGGTCTTTCGCGCCTACCGCCAGCACTTTAGCCACAAGGTCGAAAAGAGCCGCGCTCTGGCTAAAGAGCTGCTACCCATGACAAGCCGTGAAATCCTCGCGCGCTTTAGCCCGGAGGTGCTCAACGATCTCTACAAGCCGGCCCTTAAGAGCTACCCCGAGCTGCATGAGCACGCAGGCCAGGGGCGCTTTTTTAGCGGTAGTGGCAGCACCTTTTTCAAGGAGGTGGCATGAGTCGCACCCAGCCTACGATCGAGAACCGAAAGGCGCGGCACGACTATGAGATCCTCGAAACCTACGAAGCGGGGATCGAGCTGGTGGGCAGCGAGGTGAAATCCATCCGCGCCGGTAAGGCCAGCATCAAAGAGGCCTTTGCGCGGGTGGTTAAAGATCGGGAGGTGTGGCTTTTTGGGATGCATATCGCCCGGTATGAGAACACCGACCCCCGGCTCGCCCCCGATGAGCGGCGCAATCGACGGCTGCTGCTGCACAAAAGAGAGATCCTAAAGCTCGCAGAGAAGATTAAGCTCCAGGGGCTCACCCTCGTACCGCTCAAAGTCTACTTCAACGCCCGAAACCGCGCCAAAGTCCGTCTGGGTCTGGCCAAAGGTAAAAAGCACCACGACAAGCGCCACACCCTAAAAGAGCGGGATGTGAAGCGGGAGATGGATCGGGCTATCAAGCGGGGCTAGATGCGGTGTCTGCTCTGTGAACGGCTTAGCCTCGCTTACCTCTGTCGCTTCTGTCGCGATCGGCTGCTGGCGCCACAACCCGCCCACCGCACGCTCAGTGGCGAGCTGACCGTCTTTAGTTTCTACGGCTATGAGAGTATCGAGCCGCTTTTGCAGGCGAAGTACCACCCCTTTGGCTGCCGGGTGCTGCGCCACCTCGCCCGCGCCAGCCTGCGCCCCTTCTTTCGCGATCTCTCTTTGGAGCACCCGACAGCACTGATCGCGATTGATGATCGCCCCGGTGAGCACTTCAGCCATACGGCGGTGCTGGCCCGCCACGCCCGGTCCCGCCATCTGCCCTACCCGCCCGGTCGCCTTCTGGCACAAAGCCGGGTGCGCTACGCCGGACGGGATCTCGCCTTTCGCAAAGCCCATCCGCGCAACTTCACCCTGCGCCCCTTTAAAGAGTCCAGCGCCCTTCTGATCGATGATGTGATCACCACCGGATCGACCCTAAAAGAGGCAGCCGGTCTCTTAGAAAAGCATCAAAAAACAGTGCTCTTTGCGGTGGTGCTCGCCGATGCGGATCGCGCTTAAGCGTGTGCACTTTACAATCAAGCCACAGGAGCGACGAGTCGCCACACCCGATAGTCCGTCAAGGGAGATTTTCAAATGAAAGAGCGAGGCTTTACCCGTATCGGCTTTATTCTCGCCGCGGCCGGTTCGGCGGTGGGGCTGGGCAACATCTGGAAGTTTCCCTATGTGACCGGCGAGTATGGGGGCGGGGCCTTCGTGCTCATCTATCTGGCCACGCTGGCGCTGGTGGGGCTGCCGCTGCTACTAGCGGAGATGACCACCGGGAGCCTGAGCCGTAAAGAACCGGTGAGCGCCTATGAGGATCTCTCCCCGGAGGGCAAACGGTACTGGCGCTTTGCGGGGCTGAAGCTCTTTACCGGCTTTTTGATCCTCACCTTCTACACTGTGGTGATCGGCTGGATCTTTTACTACCTCTTTATCAGCCTGACCCACCTGCCCGCCACCCCCGAAGAGGCGACGGCGCTCTTTATGGGGATGCTCCAGGAGGACGCCTCGACGCAGATCTTCTTCCACGCCATGGCGATGCTGATTATCGGTGCGATCGTCTATCGGGGCGTTAAGGCCGGCATCGAGCGGATCAATCTGGTTTTGATGCCCGCGCTGATCGGGCTACTGCTCTTTCTCTTTTTCTACGCGATGGGGCTGGAGGCGTTTGGCGAAGCGGTCGCCTTTATGTTTGCCGCCGACTTTAGCCGGCTGAGCGGCGAAGCGGTGATGGTGGCGGTGGGACAGGCCTTTTTCAGCCTCTCGATCGGCATGGCGGTGCTGATGACCTACGGCGCTTTCGTGGATAAAAAGACCCGTCTGCCCGGTGCGGCGCTGACGGTGGGGGCGATGGATACGGCGATCGCGCTGATAGCGGGGGTGGTGATCTTTGCCTTCCTCTTTCAGCTGGGTATGGAGCCGGCCCAGAGTGTCGGCATGGCCTTCATCTCCCTGCCGGCGGCCTTTTATCAGTTTGGCGCAGCGGGCCATCTGCTGGCGGCGGTCTTTTTCCTCGCCCTCGCCTTTGCCGGTATCACCTCGGCCATCTCCATCCTCGAACCCAGCGTGGCGCACCTGAACCAGCGCTACCGGATGAACCGCGCCAAAGCCACTTGGGGGACAGTGCTGGTGGCCTACCTGCTCGGGCTTTTGGTGCTGCTCTCCAACCTTAAAGGGTTTGAGTGGCTCAGCCTGGGTGAGCGCAACCTCTTTAGCTGGTTTGACTTCCTCACCGCGGCGGTCTTTTTGCCGCTAGGGGGGCTTTTAATGGCGATCTTTGTGGGGTTTATCACCGATCGCGAGCGCTACTTTCACCAGCTGCATGAGCACGGCTTGAGCCGATCGGCGTTTAATCTCTGGATCGCCGCGCTGCGCTATATGGTGCCGCTGGGTGTGGTGGGGGCCATCGCGGCGAAGGTGTTGGGGCTGATCTAGTAGCTCAAGCCCGTGGCCTGACGGATCTGGGCCATCTTCGCTGCGGCCACGGTGCGGGCTTTTTCGGCGCCGCTTTTAAGGATGCGGCGCACCCGATCCGGATCGGCCATCAGCGCTTCGCGTCTTTCTCGCGCCTCTTTAAAATACGCCAAGATCAGATCGGCTAGATAGGCTTTAAAGTGGCCGTGCCCCTCGCCCCCCTTTTCGTAACGCGCCTGCAGATCCCTTTGACCCGCCTCATCAAGAAAGAGCTTGCAAAGCGAGTAGACATGGCAGGTGCGCCACTCTTTGGGATCTTCGAGCGCCACCGGCTCGGTGATGATCTGGGCGATCTTCTTTTTGAGCGGTTTGTACTCTAAAAAGATCTCGATGGTGTTTTGATAGCTTTTGCTCATCTTCGCCCCGTCGATGCCGGGCACCACCGCCACACTCTCTTCGACCTGAAATTCGGGGATTTTGAGCAGGTTGCCATACGCATTGTTAAACTTGATGGCGATATCGCGAGCGATCTCCACATGCTGGATCTGATCTTTGCCCACCGGCACAATCTCGGCATCCATCAGTAAAATATCCGCCGCCATCAGCACCGGATAGCTAAAAAGTCCGTGGTGCGGGCTAAACCCTTTGGCCACTTTGTCTTTATAGCTGTGTGCGCGTTCGAGTAGCCCCATGGGGGTGTGGTGGCTGAGCACCCAGTAGAGTTCGAGCACCTCGGGCACATCCGACTGCACCCAAAAGGTGGCCTTCTGCGGATCGATACCAAGAGCGAGCAGATCGATCACCGCCTGCAGGGTGCCCCCGGCGAGTTTCGGCCCGTCGTAAACGCTGGTCATCGCGTGGTAGTTGACGATAAAGCCAAACACCTCATGCTCTTTTTGGGCCGCTAAGAGCTGGCGAATCATGCCGAAGTAGTTGCCGATATGAAAATCCCCGGAGGGCTGTATGCCTGAGAGATAGCGCATCGTATAAAAATCCTTGAGTTGGTTTAGCGACCCATGGCAGCGCTGGAGATGTCCCACATGGGCAGAAAGATCCCCAGCGCGATGAGCAGCACCAGCGCCGCGATCACCGCCATCAAGATGGGCTCAAGCAGCGCAGAGAAGTTATCCACCAGCTGATTAAAGCGCATCTTGTAGTAATCCGCAATCCGTCCGAGCATCGTGTCCAGCTCACCGCTGCTTTCACCGCTACGCACCATCTGGAGCACCATCGGCTCGAAAAGTCCGGTCTCCTCCAGTGCAACCGAGAGGGATTTGCCCTGCTCGATCCCGCGGGCGGCGTCGGCAAGCTGCTGTTTGACATAGCTGTTTTCGATGGTGCCCCCTGCGGTCTCCATCGCCTCGGTCAGCGGGATGCCCGATCGGATCAGCTCGGAAAAGATCAGCATAAACCGGCCATAAAACCCCCGCTTCATCAGATCGCCCACCAAGTAGAGTTTGAGGATGTAGCGATCGAAATTTAAGCGCGCCACATAGCTGCGCTCGAGCAGTTTACGCACCCCCACATACACCCCAAAGAGCCCTGCCAAAATCCACAAACCGTAGTTAGAGAGCAGGTGCTCTGCGCCGATAAGAATCTGTGTCGGCACCGGCAGATCGGCCCCTAGGCGGCTAAAGATGGACTGGAATTTGGGCACCACGAGCAAAATCAGCACCACAAAAGCGGCCACCATCGCCCCCAGGCTGATCGCGGGCATCCGAACCGCCTTTTTAATCTTGGTGCGGTTATCGCGCAGCTCTTCAAGGATATCGGCGAGCTTAAGCATCGACTCAGCCAGGGTGCCGGTCTTTTCGCCCAGGGTGACCATCGCCATGGTGATGTGGCCCAGGGCCGCTTCGTGGCGCGAGAAGGATTGAGAGAGGCTCTGGCCCGCCTCCACATCCTCGATCGCCTGCTGCACGATGGCGCGCAGCCGCTTGTCCTCGGTGGAGGAGGCCGCCTCAAAAAGCGCGTCGCTCATCGAGATGCCCGCATTGAGCATCACGCCGATCTGGCGCACCACCACGGTGAGCTCCTGAACCGAAAGCGCGCGGCTACCCAAGCGCTCAAGCGCCCACTCCTTGAGCTGCTCTGCACGCACCGCCAGCGGCATGGCGCGCTCTTTGAGGCCGATGACCATCCCCGCCCCCTGCGCGATCCCCATCGCCTCCTGCTTCGTCTCGGCCAAGAGGTGGCGCACCTCCTTCTTGCCCCGCACAATCAGCTTCGCCTCAAAGTATTTCATGGGCTAAGTATAGCTTTGCCGGGGTGTAGATATAATAAAGCCACTTTCTAGGTACATGGTGAGTGTGCCAGCATGGCGTGGTGTCGCCACAGAACAATCGATGGTAAAATTTGCCCACAAGGATATGCACAATGGATAAAGCTGCTGTTCTTAGCTTCCTAAAGTCCCACAAAGGTGAGCTTGCCCGCAGGTATGGCGTGCAAAAGATAGGGCTTTTCGGATCGTATGCGAAAGACGAACAGCGTGAACACAGTGACATCGATTTGGCAATAGAGGCGCACAAAAAGGACTTCTTCATCCGTGACGATCTGCGGGAGTATCTGGAAGAAAACCTCGGCGCACCGGTAGATGTGGGCTATATCGACAGCTTTCGAAGCTTCTACCGGGAACAGATCGAAAAAGAGATCATCTATGCCTAAACGATCTCGTGCCAGAAACATTGAGCTCTTTATCGTGGATATCTATTTGGCCGATTATCGCATTGGGGAGTACGCTAGCGCCATCAGTGATGCGGATGCATTCAGACAGGACAGCATGCGGTGGGATGCCACCATACGGCAGCTAGAGATCATTGGTGAGGCGCTGGGTAATATCTTGGAAGACGAACGCTTAGCCAACTTCGCTCCGGCCTACTTTCGCAAGGTAGTCAACTTTCGAAACGCGATCATTCATGGCTATTTCGGGATCGACGAAACTGAGGTTTGGAGCGTAATCAAGCAGCATCTGCCCAACCTAATTGCCGATCTCTCAGAGCTTGTTGCCAGATGTGAGCTTGACATCAAAAAGGCGATAGCGCTAGAGACTACCGACCTGGAACGCCTGGGAGATAAGCGTGCCTGTGAATACCTAAAAAGTATAAACCCCGCGATCCGTGCCCAGGGCGATAGCGCATGACTGAATTTATCCGCAAGCTCAACTTCCTGCTCACCCGGCGCGATAAGCAGTTTCTCGCCGGGCTTTTTGGGCTTTCGCTTTTTGTGGCGCTGGTGGAGACAGTGGGGATCTCGGCGATTATGCCCTTTATCTCCGTGGCGACCAATCCAGCTCTAGTCGAGACCAATGAGTACTACCGGGCGGTTTATGAGTGGCTGGGGTTTGGTTCGGCGAGCCACTTTATCATCGCCTTTGGCTTTGTGCTGATCGGGTTTTATCTCTTTCGTGGGGGGCTGAATCTCTTTTATACCTGGCTGCTTTCGCGCTTTTCGCACGGACGGTACCATTTGATCGCCTACCGGCTCTTTTCGACCTATCTGGCGTTTTCGTACCGCGACTTCACCAGGCGCAACACCGCTCAACTCAATAAGACCATCATGGCTGAGGCCAAAAATCTAACTCAGCTCATTCACCACACCTTACTTCTAATATCAGAGATCGCCACGGCAGCGCTACTCTATGCGCTGCTGATCTGGGTCAACTGGAAGATCACGCTGGTACTCACCCTGCTGCTGGGCATCAAAGTGTTCTTGCTGCTTAAAACCGTCTCTCCGGCCATCTCCCGGCAGGGCAAAAAGCGCGCTCAAAGACAGAGCTCCTTTTACGGCATCATCAACGACGCGCTGGGCAACTTCA
>PWVP01000134.1 GCA_003561815.1 Campylobacterota bacterium
ATCGATATCATTGACCGCGATAAACCCGGCGGGTACAGACTGCGCCACCTGATAACTTCCTGGTGCCACGTTTGTGAAAATATAATTTCCGCTACCATCGGTCACCGTTGTGATGGGATCATTGTTCGCGTCTTCGACCGGATCTCCGTTTTCGTCCAACAGCGTGATCGTCACGCCGGGTTGCGGATCGTCTCCCTCGGTATTCCCGGTCGTGTCGATTTCAACCTGTCCTGCAATCGAGCCAGGCTGCGAATTGACAAAATCTTGATCTTCCACGTCCTCGCCCGGCAGCCGGACAATTAGGACTTGATCCCCGATTATTGTCAGGTCGCCACCATCCACGTCATCAATTGCCACGAATCCCGGCGGAACGGTTTGCTGCACTTGATAGTTTGCCGCCGGCAGGTTTTCAAAAATGTAGAAGCCATTGGCATCCGTGACGGTAGTGAGTGGGTTACCATCCACATCCAAGACCTCGTTGCCCACCTGATCAAGCAGCGCGACCGGCACGTTCGTGTGCGCCACATCGCCGATTCCGTCACCGGTCATATCGATTAGAATTGTACCACTAATCGCACCGCGCTCGGTACAGACGATCCCGACCGCCAGCATGGCGGCTGTCGCACGGCGATTTTCGTCCCACGACGCCGTACTGGAACGATTTTCCGCATCGTCTTCGGCTAAGCCATATCCAGAGAAAAGGGAACGCTCAGTACCGCTACCCGTGCTTCCCCCCACCGTATCATCTAAATCATCTGTCCAATCGGTGATCGTGGTGACAGCATCCCGCATACCTGCGAATCCGATCAGAATCGCGTTTTCCCCGTCATTTTGCGGAATCGGATCTGTGGTACCGGTCGCAAGACTGGTGACCGAGGTTGCGCCCGAATTATTGGAAGCCGTCGCGACATCATCAATATTAAATTCACCATTTTCGGCGGAAAACTCCTGAATCAACAAGCGATTTTCCGATGCGGGTGCCCAGGAGGTTGTCACGCTTGTTGGCTCATTGGAGCTGGCGATCTTGTACCAAACAGCGATCCCTCGGCGACTGGATCCATCGGGGGTACCGAACAGGCCGTTGGCAATCGCAAAGAAGTTGGTGATCGGCCCCATCCAACCCTCGCCACTGATGGTGGGCTCAAAGCCATCGACGCGATGCAGCGAAGTGGCTACCAGTAAGTTGCCTTCCGTGGGGGTGGTTCCGAACGTAGCCGTGGGTGTCTCCGAGTTGTCTGCTTGATCAAATTGAACGCGATCGACTTCAACATCGGTGCAGAGTTCACTAAACGGTGACGCTTCCTCTTCATCTTCGTCATTGTCAGGATTCAGGTCGATTAAATCGCTGCGAATGATGGCCCTATTCACGTACTTACCTAAAAACAGCCGAACCTGCGCCTGAATTGTTAGTACCTGCTGCTCGAAAACATCCATATCGCCGATGTCCCAAATCCCCGTTGCGGGATCATAGGTCCCTTTCGTTTCCGTGTGGCTCACGTACGTGAATCCTGCCGGTAAGACCTCCTCTACTTCTGCACCGGTTGTTGGACGCGGGCCTTGATTTTCCGCCGTAATGGTAAACGTAACAATCTCGCCCACATCGGGATTTTGGTTATTGACCTCTTTTTCAACCGCCATATCGGTTTCCAGGCGGAACAACAAGATTTTGCCGTCACCACCGTCAATGTCTCCACTGTCAATCCGGATACGCGCAGTGAAGTTGACTCGCCATCCATACACCGGGCCCAAAGTCGGATCGCCATTGTAGAACTTGTCCGTGTCTACCATGATCATCCACTTACGCTGATTACGATCGGTAAAAGCTGGGTCTTCGGAGTTTCCAATCTGCGTATTCCAATCATAGAGATCCGGGCGGACTGCTCCGCCAACAGACACCGTGGCACCGTCCACAATCACGTCACCGTTGATATCCAGCGGCGTGAAACTCATCCATGAATTGCCTCTTCTCTCAGTGATCAAAACCACATCGCCCGGAGGAATCGGTTGATCATACAAGACGTCCATGAACGTGACCGGATTCGTTTCACTGACTCCCGCAGGATCTTCCAAGAAGGGAAAATCAACATCCCAATAGGAGCGGATATCCGGGATACTCACCACATTGTTCATCTCTTCGAAATAGCGAGGATTGGGCTCACCACCCACGTGATGCGGAACTACTTCATCCGTCAAAAGAACCGTAATCTGATTCGCAGCCGCCCAATCGCCCGGCGGGGTGGCATCGCTGGCGACGCGGGGATGAAAGTTCGTGGTGACCGGAATCAATGTTTCAGGGAAAAAGTTGGTTCCGCCAGCTATCTCGAGGCGCAATATGCGAACAGGCACATCGATTGGCAGCGGATTCCCATCGTCTTGATTATTGGGCGGATTCTGTCCGGAGGCCGTTTGAAGCCACGTATAAGGCCCCCCTGCCGCTGCCGGGCGATCAATTTCATATTCCACCGCCACAATGGGGATATTGTTAGTTGAAGCATTTACTTGGATGATCGTATTGGCGTTGGGTTGCCCAAAGGCCAAAAGCGGTGCAACACCGAGCAAGCCCAGCCCCAATCGCACGAGGTTCGGTCGACTCCGATCAACGAGCTGCATCATCAATCCGACGCGTGTCTTTATATTCA
>PWVP01000173.1 GCA_003561815.1 Campylobacterota bacterium
AGGCCAACCTCTCGCTTATGGGTACCGGCTCAAGCAGCGGGCTCTTTATCCAGAACATCCAGCTCAACCCATCGGGCGGGGCGGCACCGCTGGTGGTGGATTTCAATGTCACCGCCGCAGGGGGATCGGGTAGCTATCTCTATCAGTGGGATTATGAGAACAACGGCACCACCACCTTCACCGGTGCCAACAGCCAGCACACCTACACCCAGCCGGGCAGCTTTGAGCCGCGCTTGTGGGTGATCGATGCCGCCCATCCGGAGCAGAACACCACCCTCTCTCTGGCGGTGCACACCTATGATCTCAGCGGCGGCGATCTGGCTATCGACCACTACACGATCGCATCCGCATCACAAAGCTCGCCGCTGCACCTGAGCTTCGATGTCAACGCCAGCGGCGGCACTGCTCCCTACAGCTACGGCTGGGACTTTACCAACAACGGCACCATCGACTCCACCCTCAAAGCGCCTGAACACACCTACCCCCTGCCCGGTGAGTATGTGGCGCGGGTGGTCGTTACTGACAGTGAGGGGCTCAGCCGCTCGCTTTTAATCCCCATCACCCTGATTGACACCCTAAGCGCCACCCTCTACGCCTCACCCCAGAGCGCCAAAGCGCCTGCAAGCGTAGAGTACACCGGCACCATCAGCGGCGGCAGCGCACCGTGGCAGCTTAGCTGGAGGTTCGGCGATGGCACCACCCACACCGAGAGCACCCACACCCCCAACTTCAGCAGAAGCCACACCTTCAGCACGGCGGGGGTCTACCAGACAACACTCACCATCACCTCCAGCAGTGGCGGCATGGTGCAGACGCCGGTGCAGATCACCGTCCAGCAGAGCCCCGAAGCGGCTGAGGGGCCCATCCACCCCGTGGGCACCGAGCGCAGCAGTGGCGAAGATGAGGGGTACTGCTTTATCGCCACCGCCGCCTATGGCTCCTACATGGCCGCCGAGGTGCAGGTGCTGCGCGATTTTCGTGATGCGTGGCTTTTGGGCGGTCGCATCCCCGGCGGTGAGTGGATGGTCGCTACCTACTATCGCCTCAGCCCGCCCATCGCCGATGCGGTTGCGACCAGTGGTGCCCTACAGACGCTTGTGCGCAGCGCACTCGCGCCGATCGTACTGGCACTCCAATACCCTCTGGCCACTGCCGCGCTTCTTCTGATGGCCGCTTTGGTGCTGATGCGACAAGCGCACCGCCGTCTCGTCGCCAGCCGAAAGCTGCGCATTTTTCTGCTGACCTGAGCGGGGCTTAAGCCCCCCTAGGTCAAACTTCCGCAAAAACCGAGAGAAGGTCTGCTTTGATCCGAACGCTACTTTTGACCGCTCTTTTAGCCACGGCGCTTTTAGCCTATAAAGATAGCGCCTATCTGGGCACCTACGGCACGATACTCAGCGGCGATCTCGATCGCGGTGGTACGAGCTGGGATCTGGAGAACGACGGTACGATTCAGGGGTTTCGCTGGGGCATTAGCCGCAATCGCGACATCTATGCGCTGGGAAAGTTTCGCTACGAAATCGCCTTTGAACGGCGCGCCTTTAGCTACAAAAGCGGTGGAGAATCCTTTGAGCGCGGGGGGGATCACCTCAGCACCAGCTTCGCCTGGGGCCAGAACATGGACTGGCTGCTCAACCACGAAGTGGTCCCCTACTTTCGTATCGGTGGCGGCCTGGGCAACTTCAGCAGCTTCAGCCGGGGCAGCAACCTGCTCTTAGGGGTCGGGGTGGTCTACACCATGCGCCATTTCGAGCTCACCGCCGGTGTCGATCGGGAGTTTTGGCAGCTAGGCGGCTTTAAGATCCCCTACAACACACTACTCGATCACGACGCGATCGTGCACAACTTCCACGCCGGTGTCAACTGGCGCTTTTAAAGCGCAAAGACCCGAATCGCCGGATCGATCGCCTCACTAAGCGCCTCTTTAATCATCGCTAGCGTCGCGGTGGAGGCGAGCGAACACCCCACACACGCGCCGGTGTAGCAGAGGTAGATATCGACGATCTCACCCTGGAGGCGCACCCCTGCAGCGTAGACATCGCCGCCATCTTTTTGGAGTACGGCCCGCACCTTCTGCCCCAGCGCCGCTTCGATATGGGCCATCTGCTCCGCTTCGCCGAGTGCGCGAAAGGCGCGGTTGCTCGCCTGCGCCGCATCGGCCTGATAGAACGCCTCATCAAACACCCCCAGACGCATCTTTGCCCGGGCGTGGCCGCGATCGTAGGCGCGCACGAAGTAGGCCACCGCTTTCGCTTTCTCATTGAGCTGCTCTAGATGGAGCGTGCCCAGCTGATAGGCCGCGCCGCTGTGATCGCTTTTAAGCGCCTGCTCATAGAGTGCGATCGCTCGATCGATGGAGGGCTCCACCCCTAAGCCGTTTTCATACAGACCGCCGAGATTATAGGCCGCACTGGCGTTGCCCGCATCGGCCGCCTGCTCAAAAAGCCGCGCCGCCTGCGCGGGGTCTTTGGCCACCCCTTCGCCTTTGAGGTACATCAGCCCCAGATTGGTCGCCGCGCTCGCATCCCCCTCATCAGCCGCCGCACTCCAGAGCGTGAGTGCCGCTTCGTACTCTTTTTTAAGGTAGGCCTGCAAACCCGCCTGAAATCCATCTGCCATCGTCCGCTCCTTTTTGCTAG
>PWVP01000151.1 GCA_003561815.1 Campylobacterota bacterium
GCGAGCCGATCGGGGGGCAGCCAGATCCGCATGGCGTAGTCCTGGTTGCCAAAGATGGTCACATCCCCCACGCCGGGCACCCGCTTGAGATCGTCGACCACATTTAAGAGGGCGTAGTTGGAGATGTAGGTGGTGTCGTAGCGATCGGGATCCCCTGAGAGGGTCATCACCGAGAGGATGGTGGAGGTGCGTTTCTCCACCTGCACCCCTTGTGCGCGCACCTCGGCGGGCAGGCGTGCTAAAGCGGCTTGAACCCGGTTGTTGACATTGGTGGTGGCCAGATCCGCATCGGCGCCGGTTTCGAAAAAGACGCTGATAAACACCTCGCCGCTGGCCGCAGAGCTGGAGGAGAGATAGATCATACCCTCCACGCCGTTGATCGCCTGCTCCAGGGGCGCTGCGACGGTGTTGGCCACCGTCTGGGCATCGGCACCGGGGTAGTGGGCCATCACCATCACCTGCGGCGGCAGCACCTGCGGATACTCCTCGATCGGCAGACCGCGGATGGAGAGGATCCCCGCTAGCAGGATGATGGCCGCGATCACGGTGGCGAAGATGGGGCGATCGATAAAAAACCGGGAGAACATGCCCTACGCCCCTTCGATGGCCGTCACCGGCGCGCCCGGACGGATCTTGAGCAGGTTGTTTACAATCACCTGATCGCCTGGCTGCAGGCCGCCGCTAAGCAGAAAGTACGCTCCCTGTTCCCGGTAGATCCTAACGGGGCGAATAGCCGCGTGACCCGCCTCGATCACATAGACGAAGCTGCCCTGAGGGCTCTGCATCACCGCCGTCTGGGGGATGCGGATGGCATCGGGTAGAATGAAGCCGTTGAGCGCGACCCTGGCGAAGCTGTTGGGCAGCAGGGTGTGATCGGGGTTAGGGATGCGCGCGCGCAGCTTGATGCTGTTTGACCCCGGCGTGATGGCGGTGTCCATAAAGTCGATGCTCCCCCGATGCGGGTGCTCCTGGCCCTGCTCGTCTGTGAGGGTGACGGCTACTTCGCTTAGGTTGGCCCAATCACCGCTAGGAGGGGTGAGCTCGGCCTTTAAGTGACCGGGGTTGCTGAGGGAGAACTCCGCATAGAGTGGGTCGCTCTGGGTGAGGGTGAGCAGGTGGGTACCGGCGCTAATGAGGTTGCCCACATCGAGTGTCCGCATACCGGCATGACCGGCGATGGGGGCCAGGATGCGGGTGTCGCCTAGATCGATTTTAGCAGCCTGGAGGGTGGCTTGGGTGCTTTTATAGGCTGCTCGGGCCTGATCGTGCTCGCTCTGACTGATCGCGTTAGCCTTAAAGAGCGCCTCTGCGCGCTGCCATTGGCGCGCTGCCTCATCGTGGGCGGCTTGGGCGACGGCGACGGCGGCCTGATAGCGCGCCGGGTCGATCGTAAAGAGGGGCGCGCCTTTAGATAGATGCGCCCCCTCGGTAAAGTGCTGCTCTAAAAGGGTGCCAGAAACCTGCGCACGCACCTCCGCCTGCGCACCGCTGCGCACCCTGGCCGGGTAGGTGAGGGTGACGGGGTGATCGGCGATCTCGACACTCATGACCCCGACAGGCACAGCGGTGGGAGCAGCAGCCTGGGGGTCCTCCTCCTGATGGTTTCCAAAGCAGCCAGCCAGCAGAAAAGCCGCGCCGATTGCGAGCAGATAGAGCCACCTCATAGATCCTCCAAAAGTGTGATTTTGGAAGTGTAACACACATTACACTTTAGGCGGGCTTACTGGTGGGCGGCGATAAAGAGGCGGGTCGCTTCGCAGACGATTTGGCGGCGCGCCTGCTCGTTTAGGGCGGGGGGTTTGCCGGTGATGAGCATCCGAAAGTGGTGGGGTTCATTAACCAGATGGAAAAAGCGCGCGGCAGAAAGCGCGGGATCGGGCACCTTTAGCTCCCCGGCGTCGTGGCGCCGCTGAAGGTGCTGGCTAAGTACCTGCAAGATGGGATCGACGCCGTGGCGGTAGAAGATCTCGCCGAGTGCGCCGTTTTCTTTGTGCCCCTCGCCGATGGCCAGGCGGAGCATCCTGATGGCGTCCTGATCGAAGGAGACCTCTAAAATCTTTAGCCCGAAGCCCTCTAGTACCCGGCTGAGATTGTCGCCGGTGTGATCGGGAATCAGGCTCTGAAACTCCCCGGCGTAGCGGCTGGCGGTGGATTCGAGCATCGCGATAAAGAGCCCCTCTTTGTTCCCAAAGAGGCGGTAGAGCGTCGCGAGCGAGCCGCCGGAGTGGCGAACGATATCGGCCATGCTGGCCCGCTCATACCCCTGCTCTAAAAAGATGGCATAGGCCGCCTCGATAAACCGCGCACGGCGCTCGTGTGCTTTAGGTGAGAGTGGTTTTTTCATGCTGGAAGCTTAGCACACCTCTGTGCTGCTGTCTTGTTAGCCGTTGTCAAGAACAAACCTCAACCCCCTAGCCGCCTCAGAGAGTAGTGGCAACCCCCGATCTGACCCACCCCTCAAAACTCCGATCCGCTTTTCAAGTTAGGCTATCCTTCCATTCTAAAGTAGCCATGCGTACGAATTGGGTCTGTTTCGTTAGCGCCCCAAACTTTCTGTAAAAACACCTAAAGCACATCCAAGTGCGACAGGCCACCTCTGCTACTCTTTACGGACTTCAACCACGAATACGAA
>PWVP01000263.1 GCA_003561815.1 Campylobacterota bacterium
CGCCGCTCATCAATGCGCTGGCAGTAAAGCCGCAACTCGGAGCGCAGATACTCGATCAAAATCGGATAGAGTTCGTGTTCTGATAGCGATCGGGTATGGGCGCTAGCAATCTCCATCTCCTCCTCATCGCCCTCCTCTTTTGTATCACCAGCCAGAGCCGTCTCTTGCATGATCTGATCGGGGTTGTACCAAAAGAGCCGGGGGCGGGGCTTATCCTGCCAGAAGATATGCGGGTCGGTTTTGACGATCTGCTCTTTTTGGGCCCCGATCTCGGCCACGACTTGATTGATAAAGGCCCGCTCATCGGCGAAGCGATCGTTTTGTCGCTTTTGTGCATAATCTTCCGGATAGGCGGCTACAATCGCTTCAGCCACTTGCCGTGCGGTAAATCTCTGATGGGCGTTGCTTTTAAGAAATTCGACCACTTTTTGGGCTTGGGAGAGCTTCATCGGAATCCTTGGAGAAATAGCTGGCTGATTTTACCCTTTAAATCTTTGGGTCTTGACGCGCCTCGTCCATTTATCTATAATGCTCTACACGTATCTACAAAGGCATACACCATGAAAAAAGCGATCAATATCCGTATGGACGAAGAGCTGCTAAGAGAGCTCGATAGCGCGGCCACCGAGCTGGAACGCAGCCGAACCTGGGTGATCGAAAAGGCTGTTCGGTTCTATATGGACACACTCGACGAGATGATTGCCGATCAACGCATCGACGATCTCAAATCCGGCAAGAGCGCCGCCGTCTCGATGGAGGAGGTTTTTAAAAGAGCGGGCCTAACGGCATGAGCTTCACCGTCGCCTTTGAACCCAAAGCCGAAAAGGAGTTTCTGCATCTAGATAAAGCCGCCCAGACACAAGTCGCCCAAAAGATCCGAGACCTGCAAAGCGGCCACTTCGAAGGTGATAAAGCCCTCAGAGGCAAACACAAAGGCAAGTTCCGCAAACGCGCCGGTGACTGGCGCATCATCTACCTCAAAGAGGGCAACCTGCTGCTCATCACCACTATCCGCATTGCGCACTGGCGAGAGGTTTATTAACCACTAGGGGACTACGCCGCCCTCAATTTAACTTCTTGCTCCAGCCTGCTACCTAGCTTCTCTTTGGCGTTTTCCAGCTCATAACTGTTTTGCAGATTGAGCCAGAACTCCGGCGTGGTGCCGAAGTAGCGGCCTAATCTCAGCGCCGTATCGGCGGTAATACCCCGTTTGCCCAGGACGATCTCATTGATACGGCGCGGCGGCACACTAATCGAAACAGCTAGCTTGTTCTGGCTGATTTCCAGAGGGGCTAGAAACTCCTCTTTAAGAATCTCGCCGGGGTGAACGGGTGCTATCTTTTCCATGCTCTAACTCCTTAATGATAGTCCACAATCTCAACCTGAGTCGCATTGCCGTTTTGCCATACAAAACAGATGCGCCACTGCTGATTAATGCGAATACTGTGCTGCCCTTCACGACTACCGGAAAGTTTTTCCAAGCGGTTGGCCGGAGGCGCTTTGAGATCCCCCAACTCAGTCGCCGCATTCAGCATCATCAGCTTGCGATAGGCCGTACGCTGGATGTCGCTGGGCAGTTTTTTGGAAAACTCCCGTTGCCAGACCCGATCGGTTTCCCTGTTTGCGAAAGAGACAATCATGGGATGATGATATAACGCATAGCGTTAAATGTCAATACCATCAGCATAAATCAAAACTCATCAAACCCTCGGCGTGGGCGCTGCTTATCGGTTAAAAGCCGTTTTTGTTTCTCTTTTTTGCCGTTGTCACGCTCGACGAAGAGGGGCTCATAGCTCCACGGATTGAGGCCGGTGTAGTACATGAGGCTGGAGTAGGTGCCCGGTGTGGGGGTGAAAACCTGCACCTGTTCGGGGCTGAGCCCGAGTGCGCCGCTGCTAAAGCGTTTGAGATCGGCCATCTCCTTTTCGGAGCAGCCCGGATGGGCGGCGATAAAGTAGTAGGTGAGAAACCGTTTGGCCTTCAGCCGTTTGTTGAGCGCATCGAAACGCGCTTTGAAGCTGAGCAGACTTTTTCGCCCCGGTTTGCCCATGAGGGAGAGCACCCGATCGTCGGCGTGTTCGGGGGCGATCTTCATCTGCCCGGAGATATGGTGCGATAAAATCTCCTGCAGATACGCCTCGCCGTGGGCGTGGTCATCGAGGATTAGATCGGTGCGGATACCCGAAGCGATAAAGAGGTGACGCACCCCCTTTTCGCGGCGCAGTTGGCGCAATAGATCGATCTGGCGTTTATGGGTCGGTTTCAGGCTTTTGCACCCTTTGGGAAAGAGGCAGCGCTTCTCTTCACAGCTGCCCTTAGCCAGCTTTTTGGCGCACTCAAAACCGTACATATTGGCCGTGGGGCCGCCCACATCGGCGATCACACCCCGGTATTTGGGGTGCTGCGCAAAACTGCGCACCTCCCGCAGGATAGAAGCTTCACTGCGGCTACGGATCGTGCGCCCCTGATGCACCGCGATCGCGCAGAAATTGCACTCACCGTAACACCCCTGATGGGTCGTGACCGAAAAACGGATCGTCTCCAGCGCTTTGATCGGCCCCGCTTTGGCATGAAACGGGTGCGCATCACGCACATAGGGCAGATCGTAGATACGGTC
>PWVP01000162.1 GCA_003561815.1 Campylobacterota bacterium
AAAACCGTGCTAGAAATATTAGATAAATTTAAAGGTCAATCGGTACTCGAAGTGGATGGTGGATATTTTGCTTATTTTGAGCCAGGGCTCTGGGTTGGTGTCGATGATGAGCTTTGGGAAGACGAAGGGATTCCTTTGGCGTTTCTTGTCGATAAAATTAACAGCAAGGTGTTAAAAGATCCGCACGAAAAAGATTATAGTGGCACGATATATTCCTGGGAGGCGGTTGAGGATTTTGATCCTGATCGGATTGATCCCATAGCTGAGCGAATAGCGGAAATTCTAAAAAACTCAGAAAGTTGGAGTAGCGATGCCCTATAAACACGACTACACTAAAGCCCTCGATCGGCTCAATACCATCCTGATCCGTCTTTATGAGGGCCAAGAGCTTTCGGTGCCGGAGTTGGCGCTGGAGTTTAGCGTGACGGAGCGGACTTTGCAGCGGGACTTTAACGAGCGGCTGGTGCATATGCCGATCGAACGGGTAGGGCGACGCTGGCGGTTAAAAAGGCTGCGAAACGGTGATTCGACGCTTTCGATCGAGGATCGTATCACGCTGGATCTGCTCCGTGGCATGAGCCGTGAGGTGGGGCAGGGCTTTGGCCGAAAAGCCGCCGCACTGCTCAACCGACTGAGTGAAAACGCTGCCACGCCTATCTATGCCCGGCTCAATATCGAGGACATATCCGGCATCGTCGATGATATCGTGCTGATCGAGCAAGCGATAGCCGATCGGAAGGTTTTGCTGGGCTCTTATCAGCGAGAGAGCCAGATAGAGCCGGTAACGATTCGCCCTCTTAAGATCGCCTGCTTTGAGGGGTTTTGGTATCTTTTGGCGCTGGAGGATGATGGGGTGGATGTGCGCAAATATCACCTGCTTTCATTAAGTAAACTGCGATCTAGCGATCAGCTATTTAACTGGCCGGAACATCTACAAAGCAGTCTGGATAATGCGCTCTCGATCTGGTTTCAGCCGCTCAATGACCCCTTTGATGTGGTTTTGCTGATCTCTGGCTACGCTGCGAAATACTTTGAGCGCAAACCACTCAAAACACAACGCACTATCCGAAAACTCCCCAGCGGTGAGTTGGAGATCGCCGTCAGTATCACCTATGAGATGGAGATTGTGCCGCTGGTCAAATACTGGATGCCCCATGTACGGGTGATCGAGCCGCAATACATCGCCGATCGGATCAGAGAGGATATCAACGCCTATTTGCGTGATTGAGACTAGAGCGCATCCGTCGATATATAAAGTCTATTTTATAATAAATAGCTACTATTCTAAAGTACATTTTATAAGGGCTTCGCGATGGATCTCACCGCATTACAAAAAATCTCCACCCATATCCTCTCCCGTCCTGTTCCAGAGTACAAACGCTACCTCTATGAAAAGATCGACTTTGACAGTAAGCTGATCGGTATCAAAGGCGCGCGCGGTGCGGGTAAAAGTACGCTGCTTTTGCAGTATGCCCACAGTTTGAACCTGCCTGCTTCAAAGGTGCTTTTTGCGGCCTGCGATCACCCGGCCATGAGCGGCGTGAGCCTGTATGAAGTGGCCGAGAGTTTTTATGCCCGTGGCGGCAGAGTGCTGATTTTTGATGAGATTCACAAAGCCAAAGAGTTCTCCCGTGAGCTGAAGGCGATTTACGATGTGTTTGATCTGCAGGTGCTTTTTAGCGGCTCTTCGGCACTGCAAATACAGAATCAGGTGGCCGATCTGTCCAGACGGGCGGTGATTCACACGCTGGGGGTTTTGTCGCTGCGGGAGTTTTGTGAGCTGCAAACCGGTCTTACGCTTGTGGCCTATCCGTTGGGTGAAATTGTGGCGCACCATGAGGATATCGCCGCCGGGATCGTTTGCCAGCTTAGACCGCTAGAGCAGATGGCAAACTATCTGGAGTATGGCTGTTATCCCTTTTTTCGCGAATCACTGCCCGACTATCCCACCAAACTTCTAGAGGTGATCAATCTCACGATCGATTCGGATCTCTGCAGCATCTACCATATCGATCCAGCCAAACTGGATAAGCTGAGAAAGATCCTCTATATGCTCTGTGCGAGCGACCCTTATGAGCTCAATATCTCCAAACTCAGCGCCGCCGTGGGCGCTTCGTGGCCCACGCTTCAGAAGTACCTGGAGCGGATGGATGCGGGGAGTTTGATTCATATCGTCCGGGGTGGGGAAGGGATGCGCGCGGTGAATAAGCCCGATAAACTGCTGCTGGATAATCCCAATCTTTTCGCAGTTTTGTGCGCCGATGCCAATCGGGGATCGGTTAGAGAGAGCTTTTTTGTCTCGCAGGTGGGGCTGGATCATGAGGTGCACTATCACGATCGGGGCGATTTCGTGGTGGATGGGAAAATGGTGTTTGAGATAGGCGGCGCCTCTAAAACCACGCGCCAACTCAAAGGCGAAGCGGGTGCCGTACTGGCCGATGATATCGAGATGGGTGCTGAGCAGAAAATCCCGCTGTGGTTGATGGGGTTTTTGTATTGAGCCGATCTGGCACCCGTTTGGGGTGCCAGAGAACGGCCGTTAGCCCTGCGTCTTTTGGCGTTTCATGCGCCAGAGGGTTTTCTCACCCTCTACCACCAGAAGGACAAAGAGACCGTAAAAGATCATCACCATCCAGTCATTGAGGGTGATGGGGGCACTCTGAAAGAGGGTGTTCATCACCGGGGTGTAGATAAAGAGCAGCTGACTGATCAGCATCAGCGCCACACCGCCGATTACCCACGGATTGGAGAAGATGCTGGTTTGGAAGATGCTGGTGCTCAGTGTGCGGCAGTTGATAAGATAGAAGCTCTGCACCACCACAAAGAGCGTTACCGCCAGTGTTCGCGCCTCCTCGACACTGCGCCCTTCGGCCAGCGCCATCTGGAAGAGGTAAAACGCCCCAAAGAGCAGAAAGAAGCTGATCAAGAAAATCCGTCCGATCACCTCTGCGCTCAAAATTGGCGAGTCGGGCTCCCTGGGTGGCCGGTTCATAATGCCCCTCTCTTTAGGCTCGAAGGCGAGCATCAGACCGAGGAAGATGGCGGTGGTCATATTGAGCCACAGCGCCTGCACCGGCAGTACCGGCAGCGTCGCGCCGATGAGTACGGCGAGCATAATCACCAGACCCTGACCCAGATTGGTCGGCAGAATCCAGGAGATAAACTTGATGAGGTTGTCATAAACGCCGCGCCCCTCCTCGACCGCAGCTTCGATAGAGGCGAAGTTATCATCGGTGAGCACCATATCGGAGGCCTCTTTAGCCACTTCGGTGCCCGCCATGCCCATCGCCACGCCGATATCGGCCTGCTTGAGGGCGGGCGCGTCGTTGACACCGTCGCCGGTCATGGCCACCACCTGCCTTTTAGCCTGCAAGGCGGTGACTAGCTTAAGCTTCTGCTCCGGGGCAACCCGGGCGAAGACATGGACATCCTTCGCCACTTTCAGAAGTTCGTGATCGCTCATTTTCGAGAGCTCCGCGCCGGTGATTGCTGCCAGCTTCCCGCTGGTTTTACCACCGATACCGATCTGCCGTGCGATCGCCTCGGCGGTGATGGCGTGATCACCGGTGATCATCTTCACCTGTACTCCCGCCTTTTGGCAAGCGGCCACAGCGGTGATCGCCTCAGCCCGCGGCGGATCGATCATCGCTTGGAGCCCTAGAAAGACCAGATCGTGCATCTTATCTTCACGGAGGGGGTCAAGCGTCGTAAAGGTGCTGCTCTGATAGCTGGCACCGAAGGCGAGTACCCGCAGCCCCTCCCCGGCAAGCTGTTTAGCCTGCTCTTCGATCGCTGCTTTATCGATGGCCACCTTCTCCCCGGTGGCGGTGAGCATCTGATCGCACCGCTCGAGAATCTTCTCTAGTGAACCTTTGATATAGAGGACATTATCATCGGCGGCACTGGGGTGGAGCGTGGCCATGTATTGGCGATCGGACTCAAAAGGGATCGCATCCAAGCGCGGATGCTCGTTATCCAGCGCTTCGCGATCGAGACCGATTTTGGCCCCGCTGACTAAAAGCGCCCCCTCTGTCGGGTCTCCTTCGACCAGATAGCGCCCCTCCTTTTGAACCAGAAGGGAGTCGTTACACAAAAGCCCCGCGCGCAGTGTCTCATAAAGACCACGGTTGTCATGGGGGTTAAAGGGGGCATCTTTTAAGGTGAGCTCCCCTTTGGGCTCGTAGCCGCCTCCGCTAATCTTATAGGTCTCACCACCGCTGTAGACATGCTGGACCGTCATCTGATTTTCGGTCAGGGTGCCGGTCTTATCCGAGCAGATCACCGTGGTGCTGCCCAGTGTTTCAACGGCGGGGAGTTTACGGATGATGGCGTTTCGCCCGGCCATCTTGCTCACCCCGATTGCCAGGGTGATGGTCACGACCGCTGGTAGCCCTTCAGGGATCGCTGCTACCGCCAGCGCCACCGCGGCCATAAAGGTATCCACCGCCGCCTGTCCACGCAGAAGCCCCACCAGGAAGGTAACCGCCGCGAGAGCGAGAATCACCCAGAGCAGGATCTTTGAAAAGGCGGTGATCTTTTGGGTGAGCGGGGTCTCGATCTCGGTCGCCTCATTAATCAGGTGCGCGATTTTACCGGTCTCGGTGCTATCACCGGTGGCGATCACCACCCCGGTTCCCTGACCGTAGGTGACCAGCGTACCGGCGAAGGCCATATTGACCCGATCGGCTAAAACCGTCTCCTCATCGAGCTTCACCCGCTCCTTTTGGCTGCTGACCGACTCACCCGTTAGCGCCGACTCATCGATCTGAAGATCCCGCGCTTTAAAGAGTCGCAGATCGGCGGGCACCTTATCCCCTGAAGCGAGGAAGATAATATCCCCTGGCACCAGCTCGGTGGCGCTAATCTGCTGTTTCTTCCCGTTTCTGAGCACGGTGGCCTGGGAGGAGAGGAGATTTTTAAGAGAGTTGATCGCCGCTTCGGCTTTGGACTCCTGGACATACCCGATAATGGCGTTGGCCAGCACCACACCAAAGATCACCGCCGAATCAACCGCCTCCCCTAAAAGCGCGGCCACGGTACCGGCCACAATCAGAATGTAGATGAGTGGATTGTGAAACTGGAGTAAAAAGCGTACCAGCGGATGAACCGGCTTCTTCTGGCTGATGCGGTTCTCACCAAACAGGCGGGTGCGCTCTTGCACCTCCTGATCGTTTAACCCCTTTTGGTGGTCACTCTTGAGTGCATTGAAGACATCCTCTTCGGCCAGATGGTGCCAAAGATCTGGAAGCTTTTCCATCGCGAGACCCTTTTTTGTTGAGCTTCGACGATTGTATCAGAATTATTTTACAGCTTTGTCACCGTTTTTGATAGGCGATGGGATCGGTTAGCCCCGCTTTTTTAAAGCCTTTGAGCCGCAGATGGCAGCTTTCGCACTCACCGCAGGCGGCCTCAGACTGCTCGTAGCAGCTCCAGGTTAGCTCCATCGGCACACTCAGCCGGGCCGCTTCGGCGACGATCTGCTCCTTTTTCAGATGGACCAGCGGGGCGAGCAGGGTGAGGCGGGTCTGCTCTTTGGTGCCCTGATTGATCGCCTCTTGCATGGCGTCTAGGAAACTTTCGCGGCAGTCGGGATAGCCGCTGGAGTCCTCCTCCACCGCGCCGATGACGATCGCTTCGGCCTGCTCTTTTTCGGCGATGGCCGCAGCGATGGAGAGGAAGATGCCGTTTCGAAAGGGGACATAGGTGATGGGCACCCCCGCCCCCGGTGCGCCTTTGGGCACCCCGATCGTCTCATCGGTCAGGGCCGAGGCGCCGATGGTTTTGAAAAAATCGAGCGGGATTAGATAGCGGCGATCGATACCGTAGTGATCGCACACCGCGTGAAACGCCTCGCGCTCTTTGGATTCGGTGCGCTGTTTGTAGTCAAAGTGCACCGCAATCACCTCATGGCCCGCCTCTTGCATCTTGGCGCAGGCGAGGGTGCTGTCCATTCCACCGGAGAGAATCGAAACCACACGCACGAAGAACCTTTGTGGGGAGTTTAACTAGGCGATCTTAGCGCAAAGGCTGTGAACATCAGCTTTCTGGAATAATTATTGCTCTACAATAGCCAGCAAAAGTGGCGCTTCGGGCTCTGCCCGGTGGTGCAGAAAGGTCTGAAATGATCGAGTTTAATCGCTCCAATAAATACATCGATGCGGCCCTGAATGGCCGGGCGACCCGTCAGGATCTGATCGCTAGTAACCTGGCCAATGTGGACACCCCCTACTACCGATCCAGAGATATTCACTTCGAAGAGATGCTGGCACAAGAGGCGCATAAAGAGTTTAACCGCCACAGAGAGCAGAAGCTCTCCATGGCCAGCAGCTCTGAGATGCATCTGCAGCCGCGTGATCGCGGACCGCAAAAGCCGGTGCTCTTCTACCGCGACGGCCACATGGCGCGCAACGACGGCAACACGGTCGATCTCGATGTGGAAACCAGCGAGCTCTCGAAAAACGGTGTGATGTACGATGCGCTCATCAGCGCGCGGCGCAAAAACAACGCCATCTTCCATGCGGTGGTGGATGCCGGGCGAAACCTCTAAGGAGTAGTCGATGATTCCACTCTATGAATCGGTTGGGCATCTCGATCGCCGCGCGGTGGAGGTGTGCGCCATGAGTGAAGAGCTTCTGATGGAGCACGCCGCACTGGCGATAAAAGAGGAGATTCTTGCCCGTTTTGAGGCGCCGTGTCGGGTGTTGATTGTCTGTGGATCGGGTAATAACGGGGCCGATGGATTGGCGCTGGCGCGGCTTTTGAGTATCGAGAGTGGCTTTGAGCCGACAATCTATCTGCCGATGGGGGTGAGCAGCCCCCTGGCAAAAGCGCAGCTTGCCCGCATCGAGGCGTTAGGGATCGAGCAGGTCGAGGGGCTTCATCCGTGTGAGGTGCTGGTTGATGCCCTCTTTGGCAGTGGGTTTAATCGCAAAATGGAGCCGTGGGCGATGAAGCTGATTGGCCAGATGGATGAGCTTCAGGCCTACAAGATCGCCTGCGATCTGCCCAGCGGCATCTCTAAAGAGGGTAACTTCGACACCTGCGCACAGTTTGATCTCACCGTCACGATGGGGGCACCGAAACTCGCGCTTTTTAATGACTGCATCAAGGATCGCGCCGGAGAGATCGTGGTGGCCAGCCTGGGGCTGCCGGCGATGATCTATCAGGAGGAGAGCGATGCTTATCTGCTGGAGATGGCGGATCTGACGCTGCCGCTGCGCAACCGGCAGGATACCCACAAAGGCAGCTACGGTCATCTGGCGGTGGTGATGGGCGAAAAACCGGGCGCAGCGCTTCTAAGCTCGATGGCCGCGCTGCGTTTTGGCGCGGGGCTGGTGAGTGTGATCACCCGCGAGCACCATGTGAACATCCCCTTTGATCTGATGCAAAACCGCCGGGTCGAAGAGGGGATGAACGGTCTGGTTCTTGGCATGGGGCTGGGCGAGGCCTTTATCGATGAGGAGCTAGGCGAGATGATCGGCGCACACCCGGTGGTGCTCGATGCGGATATTCTCTACCGCCCTTTGACGCTGAAACTGCTTCAGGCGGGCCATCCGGTGGTGCTCACCCCGCACCCTAAAGAGTTTGCGGCGCTTTTAAAGCTGTGTGATTTTAAACAGACGAGCATCGAAGAGGTGCAGGAGAACCGTCTGAGCCTGGCGAAACTCTTTAGTGAGCGCTTTCCGGAGGCGGTTTTAGTGCTCAAGGGGGCCAATGTGATTATCGCCCATAGAGGGCGGCGCTATATCAATCCACACGGCAGCTCGGTACTGGCCAAAGGGGGCAGCGGGGATGTCCTAAGCGGCATGATCGGCAGTCTTTTGGTGCAGGGCTACGCCCCTAAAGAGGCGGCGATTCACGCGAGTCTGGCCCACGCGCTGGCCGCGAGCGGTTATAGCGGCGCGGACTACTCGATGCTACCCACGGAGCTAATCGATCAGCTCTCCACACTGCAGGAGACGGCGGACCGGGAGCTTATTTAACCATAGAGTTTGAGGTAGGCTTTGACGATCTGATGGATGTCAAACCGCTCGATCGCCAGTTTTCGGCCCGCTTCGCCCATGGCGGCTCTTTTAGCAGGCTGATCGATGAGCGTTTCGATCGCTTTTTGTAGGGCGTGCGCGTCTTGAGGTTTGACTAAAAGCCCCGTTTTTTGGTCGATCACACTTTCGCGGCAGCCGACGCTATCGGTGGTGACGATCGCCAGAGCTGTGGCGGCCGCTTCGATGGCGGTGCGGGGCAGCCCTTCGCCATAAAAAGAGGGCAGCACGAAGATGTCCGCTTGTTCAAAGTAGGGTTTCGGGTCACACCAGCCGGTAAATTCTGCGACCCCCTCCTGTGAAAAGCGATCGATCGCCTCTTGTGAGAGGCTCCAGGGATTGCCCGCATCGATGCTGCCCACCACGATAAAACGGGCCTTTTCGCCGATCGCCCGGGCTGCTTCTAAAAACTCATAAATCCCCTTATGCGCGATCAATCGCCCGACAAAAAGCACCACCGGTTTTCTGTTTGGGGGTCTAACCGCGGGTTTCCAGAGGCGGGTGTCGATACCCGATCCGGGGATTAAAACCGCTTCTTTTTCGCAGACGATGCGCTTTTGGATAAAGAGGGTGCGATCGTCGTTGTTTTGAAACACCACCGCCACGCTTAGGCGTGCGGCCAACCGGTAAAGCGCGAGGATAAGTGTACGCACCACGCGGCTTTTTAGATCGCTCTCTAAAAAGAACGATCCCAGCCCCGTTACGCTGATAAAGATGCGTTTCACCCCCGCTAATCGTCCGGCGATGGCGCCGTAGAGATTGGGTTTGACGGTGAAGGCGTGGAGGATGTCAGGCTGAATTTTTTTAAGAATCGTGCGGATCTGCCAGAGGGTTTTGAGCTCATGCAGCGGATTAAGCCCGGCGCGATCGACGCGGTAGTCGATATGGGTGATGTTGTGTTCGGCGAAACGATCGCTATATTCGCCCGATGGACAGAGGGCGATGACCCGCCACCCCTGCTGGGCTAGCGCCTCCATGATCGGTAGGCGAAAGAGGTAGAGGTTGCCATCAAAATGGCTTAAAAAAACGATTGTCTTAACCATTTTAATATCCGCCCGCAGGAGCAAAGCCCCTGCAGGCTACGCTTGGGCCGCTATGGCCACTAAAGCTAGCCCCTTTCGGGGCAGAGGGTGCTGTCTCGTTCCATGTCTCCAGGCAAAACAGTGTCCACAGAAAACGGGCCCGTTTTTCAGCATCGATGGGCGCTCTGTTTTCTAAGACCGATCGGACGGTTTTTTCAGGGAGGTAGGTTGGCCACAGGGCGTTGGTGCTTAAGAGGCGATCGAAAATCGGCTCGTGCAGATCGCGCTCAACCCACGCTCTAAGCGGCACCTCAAAACCCCGTTTGGGGGCATCGGCCACTGTGCTGCCGAGTCGCCTGCGGGCGAGCTCGCGTAGGATCCATTTGGTCTGCGTGCCCCGAATCTTGAGACGATCGGGCAGCTTCGGAGCCAAAAGGGCCAGTTCGCGGCTCAAAAAAGGGCTGCGCCCCTCCAGCGCGTGAGCCATGGTAGCGATGTCCATTTTCACCAGTAGATCGCCGGCGAGCAAAAGCCCCTGATCGGCCAGCAGGGCGCGTGAAAGCGGCGTGTGATGGCTCAGCCCCTCTAAAAAGGTGCGGGCTTGATCGAAGATCGCGTTGGGTTTCCAGTCGATGAGCCCTTCGCTGATATCGGTGCGGGTTTTCAGCCAGAAGGCCAGCGCGTCATTTTCACCGGCACTGCTCAGCAGGCGAAAAAGCCAGCTATAAAGCCCCATCTTATCCGCCGGTTTAGGCAGCCATTTGGCCAGCGGGCTAAGGGGTCTAGCCAGCGCATACCAGCCATTCGCTTCGGGCACATAGCGGCGATACCCGCCAAAAAGCTCATCGGCGCCGTCACCATTGAGAATCACTTTGAGCGATTTTCGCGCTTCGCGGGCCACATACCAGCTCGGAATCGCGGAGCTGTCAAAAAAGGGCTCGCCATAGCCTGATAGGATGCGATCGATGTCGTTTTTGAGATCGGTGTGAATCGCGATCGTGTGGTGATCGCTGCCGATCTTGCGCGCCGTTTGAGCAGCCAGCGGCGATTCGTCGTAGCTGCCTTTGAAGCTAACGG
>PWVP01000095.1 GCA_003561815.1 Campylobacterota bacterium
ACGGGGAACGACTTCATCTACCGGGACGACTACAGCGAGCCGCGGCGGGCGTACCTGGAGAAGACGGGGCAGATGGACGCCGAGGGGAACGTGCTGAAGAGCAACCCGCAAACGAGCGGGCGCTATCACTCGGACTGGCTGACGATGATGTACCCAAGGTTGTTCCTGGCGCGGCAGCTGTTGCGGAAGGATGGGGTGATCTTCGTGAGCATCGATGATCACGAGGTGCACCACCTGCGGTTGATGATGAATGAGATCTTTGGTGAAGAGAACTTTGTCACTACGGTCATCTGGCAGAAGGTCTTTTCGCCCAAGAACACGGCGAAGTACTTCTCTGAGGATCACGACTACGTGGTGCTTTACGCCCGTGACAAGCAGGTGTGGCGCCCGAACCTCCTGCCTCGGACCGAGGAGGCGGACGCCAGATATGGCAACCCCGATGATGATCCGCGAGGTCCCTGGACATCGAGCGATCTAACTGCGCGGAACTACTATAGCGACGCCCAATATGAGGTCGCGAGCCCCCGCGGTAATCGATTCAGACCAACTATCGGAACGTATTGGCGAGTAAGCCGAGCTAAGTTCCAGGATCTTGACAATGACAATCGCATATGGTGGGGAGAAGACGGCGACAACATGCCCCGCCTCAAGCGGTTTCTGTCCGAGGTCAAGCAGGGCATTGTCCCTCAGACGCTCTGGGAGTACGGCGACGTGGGTCACACTCAGGAAGCGAAGAAAGAACTACTGCAGTTCGTGAAGTTCGAACACACCGAGAACGTCCTCAACACCGTCAAGCCGCCACGCCTTGTTCAGCGGATGCTGCGAATTGGCACCGATGCTCAGGGCCACGCTCTGGTGATCGATTTCTTCTCTGGGAGCGCGGCGACGGCTCACGCTGTGCTGAAGCAGAACCGCGAGGACGGTGGCAATCGTCGTTGCATCATGGTGCAGTTTCCTGAGGAGCTTCCTATGCCAGAGAGACACCTGGACACGATCGCGGACATTGGCAAGACTCGCATCCGCCGTGTCATCGAGCAGATGGAAGCGGAAGATGAAGAACAACTCGATCTGCGCCCCGCTGAGGACCTAGGCTTCAAGGTCTTCAAGCTGGCGCCGTCCACGTTCCGGCAGTGGGAGCCGCCGGAGGGAGAAGAGGCCGTGGCGCTGGTGGAGCAGCTGGCGTTGTTCGACCGCGGGGTGGAGGAGGGCGCCGACCCGCACCACGTCATCTACGAGGTGATCCTCAAGCTCGGCTACAGCCTCAACGCCAGGATCGAGCCGCTGGACGTGGAGAGCAACCGAGTTCACCGAGTGACGGACGAGGGAGGAGCGGATGGCTCGGAACCGTCCCAGTTCTACATCTGCCTCGACGATGCGCTGCGCGACGAGACTGTCGACGCCCTGCCCCTCAACAAGGAGACGACCTTCGTCTGTCTCGACACGGCTCTGGACGACTCGCAGAAAGTCAACCTGGCGATGGGGTGTTTGCTGAAGGTCATATAGAGCAGCACTCCCGGTTTATGTTCTGATAGTTCCATAAGAATGGAAGTTATGCACAACAGACTGGGGAAGCCGATGACCAACCAGACGTTGTCACGGACACTGAGCGAGCGGGAGTCCCGCCTGCTGAGCACCCTCTCAGCCGAGGGGCGAACCGTGTTCTCCGTGGACGATGCCCGGGCAGTGTTGGAGCCCGTTGGGGCCGACGACGCCGACGTCCGCAAGGTACTGCATCGCCTGAATCGCAAGGGCTGGGTGAAGCGGCTGCAGCGTGGCAGGTATCTGATCGTGCCCCTGGAAGCCGGGCCGGACCTGGAATGGGCCGAGCACGAGTACGTGGTCGCGGCCTCGCTGGTGGAGCCGTACTACCTGGCCTATGGGACGGCGCTCCACTACTACGGCTACACCGAGCGCTCGCCGGATCCCATCATCGTCGCCACCACACGCCGGAAGCGCCCGGTCACGGTCGACGGGCGCACGTACCGCTTCGTCACTCTGCGGTCGTACAAGTTCTTCGGATACGAGACTATCTCGCTGACCGGGGACGAGGTCCACATGGCCGAACGAGAGAAGGCGATCGCTGATGGGTTCGACCACCCGAAGCTGGCCGGCGGGGTGCTGGAGCCGGCGAGGGGGTTGTGGTTCGGGAGCCAGGAACTGGATTGGCAGAGGTTGGTGTCATACACGCTGCGCCTGCGCAACCAGGTGGCCGCTCGCCGGCTGGGGTACTGGCTGGAGAGATTGGACCTGGTCAGCGAGGATACGTTGCTGCGGCTGGAGGACGGCGGAGGGCACAGCTACGTGCCGCTGGAGCCTGCGGGCACGCGAGAGGGGCCGCGGAGCCCTCGCTGGCGGCTTATCGTCAACGTGCCAGAGCGGCAGCTCCTAGAATGGCGGGAGCACTGATGATCAGGGAGCGCGAGTTGCGGCAGATTGCGACGGTGACGGCCGGCAAGTGTGCGGATTCGCCACGTCGACTACCGGAACATGGTCCACTTGCCCATGACGTCGATGCTCTCGGACTGGGCCGCTGAGTTGGTCTGAGAGCTGCGCCTGCCGAGACACAACAGCGTGCAATGATAATCGACGCCGTTGTGTCAAG
>PWVP01000247.1 GCA_003561815.1 Campylobacterota bacterium
CAGCGGGGGAAAGAGCGCCCAGGCGCTATCTTTCGCAAAGAGGTCACGATCGGGCTGGATCTTTTTCGTCGCAAAGAGAAAAACCAGCCCCAGAACCAGCGTGATATTGAAGATGACACTCCCCATCACATTGGAGACGGCCAGTTCGCTTGAGCCCCGATAGCTCGCCTGGTAGCTCGCGGCCATCTCCGGCAGACTGGTGCCCAGTGCAATCAGGGTCGCACCAATCACAAAGGGGGAGATATCAAAACGCAGCGCAATCCGCTCACTCTCACGAATCACCAGATGCGCCCCGCCAATCAGAGCGGCCATCGCTGCGATAAAGAAAAGATAGATCACGCTAGCTCCGCTCCGTCAAGCTGGCGGGCAGATTAAACCGCTGGCGCAGCTGCTGCTCTTTTTCGGCCATCTGGCCGGTGTCGCACTCGTGATCGTAGCCAAGCAGGTGGAGCAGTCCATGCAAAAAGAGCAGATCGATCTCCTCTTGTGGGGTGTGGCCATACGCCTGAGCCTGATGCTGAGCACGCTGGACGGAGATCACCACCGATCCCAGCGGCGCGCCCACCACCGGCTCGGGCCGGAAGCTGAGTACATCGGTGGGCCCCTCTTTTTGGCGGTGGGTGCGGTTGAGTGTGGCGATACACTCATCATCGACCAGCACCACCTCGACGGGTCGATCGCTGAGTGCTTGGGCCATCTGCACCATCTGTTCAGGGTCGTGGGGGGGGTCGGTTTGGTTGTCCAGTTCCAGCATGGCGCGATTATAGCCAAATCTCGATAGAATCCGGCCATGAAACGGCGACTGATTCAGCTAAACACCCTCCATAAACTCTACCAGGAGGCGTGGCTAGGGGAGGGGTATGTGAGCATCCCCCCGCCGGCTACGGTGCCCGTAGAGTTGCCCCAAAACCCCGGTGAGCTGGGCGCTTCCATCACCGCATGCCACCTCTGCCATCTGGCCAAACGGCGCAAACAGGCAGCGATCGGTCAAGGCGCTTACGGTGGTCTGATGGTGGTGATTGATGCCCCCCCGGCGGCCCAAAATGAGCGGGGCAGCCCCTTTGAGGGTAAAAGCGGCGTGCTGCTGCACCGGATGATTAGCGGCGGATTGGGGCTGGATCCCGCCTCGGTCTATGTCACTTCGCTCGTGAAGTGCCACCCCTACGGTCAGCTGCCCGATGCCGCACTGGAGGCGTGCACCCCCTTTTTGGCGGTGGAGCTCGAGCTGGTGGCTCCCCGGGCGGTGCTGGCTTTGGGGGCGCAGGCGTTTTGGCGTCTAAGCGGTATGCGCGAGCCGATGGAGCGGGCCAGGGGGCGCGCCTGGCCCATCACCCTCGCACCGGGCGTAAAGGCGCCCCTCTTTGCCTCCTACTCACCCGCCTATCTGAGTCTTAACCCCTCCTTTAAGCGTTCAGCGATGGCGGATCTGAAGCTGGTGCTTGAGGTGCTCAGTAAAGACGGTAGATAACGCGCAGCCGGATACGGACCGGCTCATCGGGGTGGGGGTAGTCTTTATGTGCAATCTCGACGGTGTGGATCGCGTTGTCATCAAGCAGGCTGTAGCCGGAGCTTCGAAGCACCTCGATAGGGGTGATATCCCCATTGGGCAGCAGCGTAAAGGCGAGCACCACCTCCCCGGACATTCGCAAACGGCCCGCCAGCTCCGGGTAGCGCAGATAGCGCTGGGTGATGCGCCCGATCCCCTCGAGTCGATCCTCGATAAACGCCCGCTCTTGGGGGCTCAGATCGTAGATCATATCGCCATAGAGATCACCTATCTCGCTATCGGGAATCTGCGGCCTCTTTGGCGGTGCTGCGGGACTCTTTTCGGGCTCCTGAAACGCTTCGCTAAGCTCCTGGCTGCTTAAGGGCGCTGGCGCGAAGAGATCGGGCAGGGGCGGCACCCTCTTCTTAGGCTCCTGGGTGGGCGCGCTCTCTTCGGCGCGCTCTTGGGGAGGTGTGGGCTCTGAGGCGGTGGCCACATCCGGCGGGGACTGGAGAGGCTCAGGGGGGTGGATGCTCTCAAGCTCCGGCTCAATCACCGCGATGGGATCATCAGGGTGGAAGTATCGAAACGGCAGGGGCGCAGCCTCCCGATCGGATGGCGGGGGGGCAAAGAGTGCGCTGTTTTGCACCTGCCAGAGGGTGGCCAAAAAGGGGAGATAGAGAGCCAGGGCGATCAAAAAAGCTTTGCGGTTTCGGTTCATCGGCGTCCTAATCCTCTATCCATGGGGCTGATCATAATACAAGCCCACTTGTTATAAAATCTCGGACACTTTAACTAGAAAAACGGGGAACTCAATGAGCCGAAAAAAGATCTACAATCCGCTCTCCAAAGAGGGGGTGGATGATCGCGCCGTCATCGGCGGAAACCCAACTGGTCTTGTCGAACTGACAAAAGTAAAATACCAGTGGGCGATCAATCTGTGGGATCTGATGCTGGCCAACACCTGGTTTCCCAAAGAGGTCGATATGACCCAGGATGCGAAAGATTACAAGTACCTCTCCAGCGAAGAGAAGCGGATGTACGATCTGGTTTTAAGTCAGCTGATCTTTATGGACTCGATTCAGACCAACCAGCTTCAGGACAATATCAACCCCTTTATCACTGCTCCGGAGATCAATGTGCTGCTCGCGCGCCAGAGCTTTGAGGAGGCGCTGCACAGCTCCAGCTACGCGGTGATGGTGGAGTCCATCAGCGAAAACACCGAAGAGATCTACGATATGTGGCGCAAAGACGCCATTCTTTATAAGAAAAACAGCTATATCGCCGCCGTCTACGATGAGCTGGTGAGTAATCCCAGCGATGAGAGCAAGCTGCTGGCGATGTTTGCGGTGCAGATTCTGGAGGGGATCTACTTCTATAGCGGTTTTACGGCGATGTACACCCTCGCGCGCGCGGGCAAGATGCTGGGCAGCGCGCAGATGATCCGCTTTATCCAGCGCGATGAGATCACCCATCTGCTGGTGTTTCAAAACATGATCAACACCACCCGAAAAGAGCGGCCTGAGCTCTTTACCAAAGCGCTCGAAGATCGGGTCTATCAGATGTTTGAGGAGGCGACGCGGCTTGAGATTGAGTGGGGCCAGCACATCTCGGGCAACAACATCCTGGGCTTTACCGACGAGATTATCGATCAGTATATCAAATACCTCTGCGACGGGCGGCTTAAGGCGGTTCACCTCAATCCGCTCTATAACGCCCAGCACCCCATCAAGTGGGTCGATAAGTTCAGCCAGTTTAACGAACAGAAGTCCAACTTCTTCGAGGCGACGGTCAGCAACTACTCCAAGGGCAGCCTGAGCTTTGATGACTTCTAAACAGCCCGGCAAAAAGGTTTTTCGCGTTGCCTACGCTTTTGGTGGAAGAGGGGTTTAGGTTTTTCTTCTATGTCAACGAGCATGAACCGATGCATATCCATGTTATCAAGGGTGACGGATTTGCTAAAATAGAGCTTGGCAGCGGCAGGGTGGTTCGAAGCTATCTCAAACCTAAAGAGCTTAAAAAAGCACTCGCTATGATACAGAAGCATCAGGCTGAGTTTGAAAGGGCGTGGCATGAGTGGTTTGATTAGAGGTAAAGAGGTCCACTTCGATGAGACCTATCTCCATGTGAGTCTGGAAGATGGCCGGGTGATATCCACGCCTCTTAGTTGGTATGCGCCGCTGCAGAGCGCAACGATCGCTCAGCTTAAGGCGTATCGCCTGATCTGTATGCAGACAGGCATCGAGTGGCCCGAGCTGGATTACCAGCTTAGCATCGAAAGCATGTTGGCGGCCCCAAAAGAGGTAGCCGCCTAGATTGGCTCGATCGCCCTGGCTAGACGAATACGATTTTAGGACTTTAAAAGGCTTTTAATGCACACTTTTCACCTCTCGCACACCGATCTGGACGGTTATAGCTGTCAGCTGGTGGCGCGCAAGTTTCTGGGACAGACCCACTGCTACAACTCCAACTACGGTCCGGAGGTGAGCGCGCGGCTCGATCAGATTGCCAACAATATGGCCTTCTTCTCATCCAGGGAGCCTAAAAGGCTGCTGATTACCGATCTCAACATCTCCAAAGAGGAGTGTAAGCAGGTTGAGAAGATCCAGTCCACTCTTGAGAATCTCGGCCACAGTGTGGAGGTGGTGCTGCTCGATCACCATAAAAGTGGCGAGGCCCAGGCGGCGGCCTATGGGTGGTACCACCTCGATAGCGAGAAGTCGGCGACGCGCCTGACACTGGATTGGTGCGAAGCGCTCACCGGCCAGAAGGCGGATGAGGCGCTTGAGAGCTATGTGCAGAGCGTCAACGCCTACGATATCTGGTTGACAGAGGATGAGCGCTTTGAGTTTGGCAAAACCCTCAACCGGCTGGTGATGGATAGCCGCGAGATTAGCGCGGTGCTCTTCTCCTCTGAGGATGTCGCCTATCGCCACTTTGTCCTGGAACAGGCGTTTGAGTATCTGGAGAGCAATCGCTATATCGAGCTCGATGACGCGATTCTTTCGATCAAAAAGCGGTTTTTAGCCCAGGATGGCCCCTATGATAGCATCGATAATCTCGCCGCGCGTTATGTGCTGAGTCTGCTGGGCAAAAACCGTGGGCGGCTCACCATCGAGTATGCCGGACACAAAGGGGTGCTCACCTTTCAGATCGGCAACACCTCGGTGCTGGGCAACGCATTTTTAAAGGCGTATCCGGAGTTTGATTTCTTTATGGACATCAACCGCAACGGCAATATCGGGCTGCGGGCGGATAATAAGATCGATGTGAGCCAGATGGCGGCCAAACTCTTTGGTGGTGGCGGCCACGCCAATGCCGCCGGGGGGCGTCTACCCGGCGTCAAGGATATCTTTGTCTACGATCGGGTCAAAGAGCTGGTAACCAACCATATCCGATCGCACGAGGAGACTAGCGCCTAAGCCCTAAAAGCGTCTTGGCATAGCGCGCGCCCCAGAGGATAAAGAGCACCACCCAGGCCCACGCGCTTAGGTGTAGCAGCCCTGTGGCCATCGCCGGAATCGGATCAAGGGCCAGTGAGGCGCCGATGCGCACCAGCACGATCGCCTGTACCAGCACAAAGAGCACCACTGCGAAGCGATCGGCGCGGATCTTCTGTCCGGAGTGACCCAGAATAACCCGCGTGCCAAAGCCGATCAGAAGCGTCAAAAGCCCGCCGATCGCGACGATGTGTAGCCCCAGCTTAAGCGCACTCACGCCGCTAAAAAGCTCATAGCCCACCACCAGCAGTCCGATGGCCAGCCACGCCATTCCCAGGGGCAGAATCCACAAAATCGCATCGGATCGGCGCCAGGGGCGAAGCCGGAGGGTAAGCCAGCCGATAAGCCCGGCCGCCACAACCGCCCCGATAGCCCCGGAGAGCAGGAGCTTACCGCTCACCTCCGCTATCCCCGCCAGATAGAGCCCTGCCAGCCCCACCGGCACGAACCAGACGGGGCGAAGAGATTCATCCTCCTGAAAGTAGATGCGATAAAAGGCGGGCACCATCCGCTGGGCAACCACAAAAAAGATAGGCACCACCGTCAGCCAGAACGCCGCTGTGGCGAGACTAAAACCAACAGCCAGCGAAAGGGGTGGCAAAAGGGCCGCCACCGCGATAAGCCCCAGAAGCGTATAGCTATCACGCTTATCGGCGGCCTGACCGCTCCAGGCGTGTAAGCCCAGATGCCACAGACCAAAGAGAAGCGCGGCGCTGACCAGCAGCTTTCCGGCCACCAGAAGACCGATGAGAGCGAAGAGAATACCGATCTGAAAGAGAATCCAGATGCGTAGATAGACCTCTGCCCCGATGGGACTGGAGGTGGTGTATTTGGGGATAACGGTGAGCAAAAAGCCCAAAAAGGCGCTGAAAAACACCCCATAAAGCAGCCCGAAGCCGTGCGCCATCGAAAAGACGCCCACCACACCGATCAGGCTTAAGAAGGTGCCCAGCATCATCACCACCGCCCAGAAGATGGCGGCGATGAAAAAGATCTGGTGGGGCTGCTCGATGGCGCGATCAACCCATCGGGTTGGTTGGGGGGCGCTCCACTGCATTCAGGCTCCTTTGATGTTTGGCCGATTGTACCATAGCGTCTCTAGCACCCCGCCAGCGGCCGGTACATCAGGCCGTAAAACATCTCCAGATAGCGGCGCATCTCCTCGCGGTCCTTGTTGGTCACATGCTTCCAGAAGCCGTACACTTTCGCCAGAGTCAGCATCCGCTCGGCATAGTGCGGCCAGTTGTAGCGCTCTTCGACGCGGGCGATAGCGCTTTGACTTAGCCGGTTCCAGATTTTGGGATCTTTAGCCTGCTTTTCGAAAAAGTCCAGCAGCACACCGGTGGCCTGCTCGCTATCGGTCGGGTCGAGATGATAGCCCGAGATCCCCTCCTCGATAATCTCCAGCGGCCCGCCAAAACAGGTGGCGAAGGTGGGCAGCCCCGTACTCATCGCCTCGATCACCGTCAGGCCAAACGCCTCGAAGAGCGCCGGCTGCACAAACACCCCGCGGGTATCGGCCACCGCGCGATAGAGCTCACCGGTAAACTGTTTTTCGAGCGTCTGGCCGATCCAGCGGGCGTTTTGATCGAGCCGGTAGCGATCGAAGAGTTCATGCATCTGCGCAATCTGTGCGCGCTCCTCCTCATCCCCTGATTTTTCCGCGTCGACATGACCGGCGACGATCACCAGATTGGCCAGATTGCGCAGCCGATCGCTGGCACCAAACCACTCCACCAGCGCGGTGATGTTTTTGATGCGATCGAGCCGCGCCATAGAGAAGATGATGGGCCGATCAGGATAGGCCAGCTGCCCGCGGATGCTCTCGCACACCTCGCCAAAAAGCAGCGTATTGGCCTCCTCTTTTAGCCCCTCTAGCCGCCGATCGGACTCGCTGTAGGGAAAAAACACCTCCGCATTGGCCCCCGGTGAGATGATATTAAAGCGGGTGTCGTACACATCGGTGCCGCTGACCACCTGATACAGACCGGGCAGGGTAAAGGTCTGATAGCTCTCATACTGCCCGATACTCTCAGCTCCGCCAGCGATCTCCTGATAGGTCGAGGTGATGATAAAGTCCGCTGCGTTCATCCCGATCAGATCGGCGGTAAACTGGGTCTGGAAGTTGTAGTGTTCGGCATTTTCGCGCCAGTAGAGATCGCTAAAGAGGTATTTGGTCTTCTCCAGCGCGTGGGCGATGGCACATTGGGTCACCTGCAGGCGCTGGGCGAGCAAAGTGGCGACGAGATTGCCATCGGAGTAGTTGCCTACGATGAGATCGGGCCGCCCGCCAAACTCTGCGAGCACCTCCCGCTCCGCTTCGTAGGCGAAACTTTCCAGATGGCCCCAGATATGAAACCGCGAGATCCACTCGCTTAAAACCTCCCCCTCACCGTTTCGAAACGGCACACGCAAGATGCGGGCGTGCTCAGCCCCCCAGATCGGCTCGATCCGCTCATGGCAGGTGGTTCCGCGCGAATCGGGAATCTGACGGGTCAGCACCACGATCTGAGGCTGGATATCGGTCAGCCCCGCCTGATCGAGACTCTTTTGGATATGTTTTTCCAGTGCGCGCACCTGATCGAGGATATAGACCACCTGCCCGCCGGTATCGGGAAAACCCAGCACCCCCGACTGGGCAAAAAAGCCGTGCGGTGAGACGATCAGCACCTTAAAGACCATCGGCACCCGGCTTAAAAACGCCTCGATCGCCTCGGGTTTGCGGGTTTTGATCACATCCCCTAAAAGCGCCATCGTCTCCAGTGTGCGCCCGATCGTATCCCCCCAGCCGGGCTCAAATCCGAGCGACTGCAGATCGTAGAGCACCGACTCGTAGGGGTCGTTTTGCGGCCTTTTGCTTAAAAAGGCACGGGCCGAGACGAGCGCCTCTTTTAGCTCCGCCATGCTGTTTAGGCGGCCATTGATCAGAAACGGCCGCCCCTCAAAGCCGTGGACACTCAGAAACTCAAAAAACTTCTCCATCTTCTGGGGTCGATCGAAAAAGTCCCCCGCCAGATGGGCATTGAGCGAGTCGATACCGCTGCCGATAAAGCGCTCACTGGGCACTTTAGGAAAGTCCATATTAAACGGTTCGCTATCAAAGCGCAGCCGCCACCCGCCGGGCTCCTGGCCCACGAGTTTCTCTTTGAAGCTCAAAAAGGCGCTCCGTTTGAGTTCGATAAACTGGTACGCCTCCACATCAAAGGCGGCATAGCTCCACTCCCCGATCGCCGTGCGAATGGCGGCGTAGCAGCGGGGCGGATAGACGATCAGCTCCTGAATCTGGCCGCAAAACTCCCGAAGGGGGCGCTCTTTCGCCTCGGGATCGATGCGATCAAGTTCGCGGTGCAGATCGGTTGGCAGCCAGAAGCGCTGTTCGCTTGAGTCGATACCGCGCAGCAACGCAAAGAGTGCACCCTTGATCGCCTCCACCTCCGCCTCGAGAACCCCGATTGGCTTATGGACTCTTTTCATCTTCCTCCCCTTTGTGATCGTGATTGATGAAGTCGTAGTAGTGCAGCCCCTCGATAATCCCACCGGCGTGCGGCAAAGAGGCGAAGTAGATACCGTGGCGCTTTTTAAGCGGCCCCAGCTCGGGGCTGTAGTTACCCACTACCACCGCTTGAGCCGGGGTGGTCAGCATCGCCTCATCATTGCCCGAATCCCCGGCGACTAAGATGTTCTCAAAGGGCAGCCCCCACTTAAGCGCAATGTAGCGCACCGCGTGGCCTTTGGAGGCGCGAATCGGCAGAATATCCACAAACTCATCATGGGAGACAATCACATTGGCCGCCAGATCCGCATGGCGCAGCGCCTTGACGATGGTCGCTTTATCGGGCCGGTTTTTGCCCCGCAGGGTGTAGCTGATCTTATGTTCGCGCTGATCGACAGCGGGCTGAAGCCGCATCCCCGGCAGGCTTTTGAGGGTCTGGACAATCGCCTCGCGATCCCAGCGGTGGTCGATATGTTTGCGCCAGCTCTGCTCCTTTTTGAGCTTTTTGCCGTAGTGGATCTCGCTGCCGACCGAGGTGATAAAGAGTTCGGGCATCGGCACGCCCCACTCACGCAGCACCTTGCGCGCACTCTCGATATGCCGTCCGGTGGCCACCCCAAACGCGAGTTTGGGATCTTTAGCGATCGCCTCACCCAGCTTGCCGAGCGCCTCGTGATCGCCGGTGAGGGTGTTGTCGATATCGCACACCAGCAGCCGCTCGGCTAAAGAGAGTTTATGGACCGGTTTAAGCTCAAAGGTGTGGCTTTTAAAGCGCCTGGAGAGGGTATCGACTTTTTTGAGATACTTGGCCGCGTGCCCTTCCCAGCTGTAGTGCTTGTGGACATTGGTGATTCCGTTTTTAGACCAGCGCCGCCAGCGATCGCGACTGGCATCGAGCATCTTGTTCAGCGCTTGGCCGATCGCCTCGGTATCGAGCGGATCGACTAAAATCCCGTTTTTGCAGTGTTTGATAATATCCTGCGGCCCTCCATCATCGGTGGCCAGAATCGGCGCACCACAGGCGGCCGCCTCAATCAGCGTCAGACCAAAGGGCTCGGTCAGGGCGACATTGGCGAAGATGCCGCCGCTTTGTCGAACCAGACGGTAGAAGGCGGGCACATCCGCGCTCTCGTGGTGTTTAGGCAGTGCCACGAGGCCGTAGAGGTCGTGTTTGTCAATCAGGCTCATCAGATCGTAAAAGACCCGGCGGGCACCGGCGCTTAGCTTGGAGAACTCATCACGGTTGCCTAGAACCAGTGCGAGGTTGGCCTTCTCGCGCAGACCGGGCGTGGTGGCGTACGCCTCCAGCAGGGCGGGCACATTTTTTCGCTCATCGGGGCGGCAGAGGGCCAAAATCAGCGGTTTGCGCATCTGGCGAAAGAAGGGTTGGAGCCGCTCTTTGGCCAGCCGATCGCGTTCTGTATCGCGGGTGGGGCTAAAGCGGCCCAGATCCACCCCCGGTGGAAGCTGGATCATCTTTTTGGTGTGGTGGTTGTCGTAGTGGCTGTACTGTACGGCGATCTCCTGGCGGGTACTGGCCACCACGAGGCTGGCGACACTGAGGGCAAACTCCTCCG
>PWVP01000251.1 GCA_003561815.1 Campylobacterota bacterium
AGATCCTCTAGCGATCTCTCCCGCGTCCTGATATCGGTGCGCCTGGAACCCTCAATTGCTCCCGCGACCACCTTAGCTTCCCGCAATGTGACCGTGATCTTGTCGAAGATCTGATCGACAAGCTCATTGCGCGAGAGGTAGGACCTGAGAATCTTGCGGCTGACCCCTCCAGGCCTATCCCTATCGATGGAGAGCTCGGCCCCTTTGACCACCAGCAAGCGAGCCATGTCCGCCGGCAGTCCACGCTCGTCCTGATCCCAGTAGTCTTCGAGCTTCTTCTCCGATTGGGGGGTGAAGACGACCGGCTCCTCGTGCACGCCCGAAACGGTTATCCTGCCACTGGCGGCAGCATCGCGAAGGCCCCACCGGGCTGCGCCTCGGAATATGGATCGCAGAAGGAATTCGACCAGGTAGGTCTTGCCCGTTTCGTTCCAGCCGTAGACGAGATTGAAGTCGCCCATATCCATATCAAAATCACCGAGGGGGCCGAGATTTCGCACCGCGATCTTCTCAATCCGGATGGTCATAGCTACGTCTCGTAGATAAGGCGCAGCGCTTCCAGAAGAATGTCATCATAGGTAGGCTCGCCCGGCCTGGCGGGCCAGTCGAGGTCGCCGATCTTGACGCCGGTGCGCTCCGCGATGGACTCGCGACCTACATCCCGGGAGACTCGCAGGTCGGACAGATCAGCACCCTCGCCCCTGTAGAGGTGGAAGGATGAGAACGCCTCCTCAAGCACCCTGGCAACTCTACTCCGATCCGATGAGTAACCGGTTACTCTGAGCCTAACCTGGACTTTCTGCTTATCGTCATCCGTGATGTTCCAGCCAGCAAGACGCTCAGAGATCTTATCCCTCAGGTAGACCACCTCGTCCTGAACAGGCACGACCACGAAACGCTCATCAAAGTAGATAACGTCAGTATTAACCGTCGAGGACTCCACCGCCAGGGTGTGTGTATCCAGGATCAGGAACCTGCGATGGCCCACCTCACTGATATTAAGAGGATAGGGGGATCCCGGGTAGTGGACCTTCTGTCCGTCGAAGGGCTTGTGGATATGGCCAAGGAACGCGATAGCGGGTTGATAGGTCTCGATATCCAGCCTGGTGAGGGGCATGTAGGTTCCCGGCTCGTAAGGGTTCGGCGAACGGAGAGCTTCGCCCCAGTCTCCGTGCCCGATGAGGATCCATCGATTGGCTGAAAGCTTATTCGCAAAGGGAGCGATCTCTTCGCCCATAGCCCTGTCCTGAACGTAGGGCACGAAGAGGAAGTCCAGGCCAGTGTCGTCGAGTTGCATCAGTTGGGGCTCCGCGATGACTCTAAGCCTCGCAGGTGTGAAGTCCTCCGGCGTGATGTCCCAGTCGTGATTGCCGGGGATGACGTAGATCTCGAGACACTCGAAACGAGGTTGGTCACAGAGGGCCTCGAAGTCCGAGTAGACTCGCCGTGAGGCGTCGAATAGGTCACCCGCGACAACGACCTTCTCGGCTCCCCTCTCTGACGCCTGGACAAGTATGTCCTCCAGAGCGGCGAGACGGTCTGGGTGCTCGCTTCCAGCGAGATGGACATCAGCTGTGAAGGCGATCTTCAAGGTGGTACTCCGGATCCTTTGGCCGGGATCATCCCTTCGGTTCCTGACCCTCCAGAGCCCTTTGGGCCCGCGCTATCTCATCAGTCTACGATAAGCTAAGAAGAAGGCACTTATGTCCACGGGCATTATACACGCGGTCATCGGAGCGTGTCAAGAGTGCGTCTTTGCTGATCTGGTGTGCCACCAAGGCAACGCCTCCACTCTGATGATTGTGTTGCTTTCGTTGGATTCTTTGCCGAGGTGGTTGACACATACCAGACCTGCCGAGCCCACGATGAGCCAGTTCATCCACTCAAAGAGCTCTAGCGGCGGCATGTCTCCCGACGATACGGCCAAATACGATACACTCGGTGAGGGCAGAACTCCACAAGCGACTGGCTCCGTGGATACCGCCACAGACCTCACCGGCCGCAAAAAGTCGCGGAATTGGGCATCCATCCAGGCCAATGACCTGGGCTTGGGCATGGATACCTACACCGCCAAGAGTGGAATGCACCTTGCGCCATAGCCTGATGGCATAGAAAGGGAGGTTGTAGAGCGGTTGGGCCTCACTCTGATCAAGCGGCTTGTCGAATTCGTCCCGCTTCCCAGCCTGGACCATCTGATTGTAGCGGCCAACCGTTGCCGTCAACTGAGCGCACGGCATACCATAGGCCGTTGCCAGCGTGTCCAGAGTCTCGAATGCTTTCACCTGGCCTCGCTTCAGGCCACGTTGGAGGCTATCCGCTGCCCTTTCGGCTCCCCGGGCGTCGACGAGCCCAACGCAGATGCGGCCGGTCTCGAAGATGGCGTCGGAGCCTTGCTTGCGAGCGGCCCACTCATTGACGATGCGGTGACCAGTTGCAGGGTCGATCAGAATGCCGCCCGGGTATCTGGCGTAGGAGGCGAAGCGGGCTCCGTGCCCGTATCCGGCTTCGTCAGGGCAGCCCTCAGGCACCGTCTGTATCCAGCAGCGATGGATCGGAGCCGCGCCTATCCTAG